>JBOGQL010000025.1:0-4251 GCA_050748985.1 Nitrososphaera sp.
CGTTCGACGTGATCGGCCGCTACCCAATTCTTATCACGTTCAACGGCGACGACTTTGATCTCCCGTATCTCTATGCACGCTCGCAGGATCCCCGCATTGACCCGTCAGGGGTTGCAATTCCAAAGGACGGAGTGCCAATAATGGTCAAGAGGGAGTCGTTTGTGAAGCGCGGGATGCAGGCAGAACCCGTCGGCATAAGGCACGGGATCCACATCGACCTTTACAGGACGTTTGACAACAGGTCGATCCAGATCTACGCGTTCAGCCGCGCCTACACAGACCGTACGCTCAATTCGATCTGCGAGGCGCTGCTTAACGACTCGAAAATCGAGTTCGAAGGCGACATTGCTGACCTCCCCGTGCAGAGGCTTGCTGAATATTGCTTAAAGGATGCCGAGCTCACGTTCAGGCTGACAGCCTTCAACGACAATCTGCTCATGAAGCTACTTGTGGTCATAGCAAGGATCGGCCGGCTGTCCGTTGATGATATCTCCCGCTTTGGGGTCAACCAGTGGATAAGGGGAATTCTGTACTACGAGCACAGGCAAAGGAACGAGCTGATACCCAGCAGGAAGGAGCTTGAAGAAAAAGGCTCGGCATCTACGACTGCTGTAATAAAGGAAAAGAAATACCGCGGAGGAGAAGTGGTCGAGCCGGTTCCAGGAATCCACTTCAATGTCGTCGTGCTCGATTTTGCAAGTCTGTACCCGAGCATAATCAAGGTGCATAACCTTTCGTATGAAACAATTCACTGCCACCATGAATCCTGCAAGGAAACCAGGATCGAGGGAACAACGCACTGGGTTTGCAGACAAAGAAAGGGGCTGACGTCGCTTCTCATTGGTTCGCTGCGGGACCTGCGCGTTAGCTACTACAAGTCGCTGGCAAAGGACAAGACGCTGCCGCCGGACGAAAGGCAGCTGTACAATGTTGTAAGCCAGGCGATCAAAGTTATTTTAAATGCTTGCTTTACCGGTGAGACGGATGTTCTGACGCCTGATGGGATGCGCAGGATAACAGAGCTAAAGGTAGGCGACAGAGTATACACACTAAATGAAAGAACTCAAAAAGTGGAGATAAAACCAGTCGTAGAGGTTCAGCATTACAAATACAACGATTCCTTGGTTGAGATCAAAACCAAAGACATCGATTGGCAAGTTACCGGAAATCACAAACTGTACTTGGGTAAACGTATCTGGGCACCCGACGGACCTATGAGAATAGGATTTGAAAAGTATGACGCGTTCGAAGCGGCGCAAGTAAGAGGAAGGCGCTACTTGTTTAGGCACAAGGAAATCATCGACAATGACGGCGATCTTGGGACGTGTGACTTATGGGATCATGTGCCTAACGAACTGAACACGATCGTGATAAGACCGAACAGGAAATACGATAGAAAATTCGCTGATTCCAACAGATTTGCTCATTATGAATTTGCCCCCGAGTTATGGCATAGCAAGGCGGGGAGATACTACTTGGCTTCAAAATCGTTGTTCGAGGATCTGGCGATAGCCCCGGAGGACTTTGAGCGCAGGTACGATTGCAAGATTTTCGTGAAAAACTTCCCCTCCCCGAAGAGTAGCTATACGAATTGGAACTTTGACGCACAGGCTATCTTTGAACTGATAGGATGGTACGTTACTGAAGGACACGCCAGAATAGGCAAGTCTCGCAGGGGGTATAACTTCACGCGGATCAGCATAGCTCAACACGCGAAACACGCCGAGAATCGGAACACAATAGCGGCGATGATCCAAGCGCTTGGAATCAGAGCAGAGAAGCAGAACAGTGCAGGATTATCCTTTAGTTCGCACGTCATAGCGAACTTTCTCATTTCAGAGTGCGGTAATGGAAGTCGCGATAAGCATCTGCCATCATTCGTCTTTTCAGCTCCAGTTGAACTTCGTAGGATATTATTCGAAACGATGATGTGTGGAGATGGTAATCTAGAGCGGGGAGTATATTCGTCGATTTCACAAAGGCTGGCGAACGATTTCCGTCATCTAGCTTTTACCCTTGGAATAGAGACATCTGTGTCGCAAGAGAAGCTGAAAAGTGGTTCTCCGATATTCAGGGTCAAACTCTTCAAGCGCGCACATCATGTAATCAAGCCAAAGGACCTCACTCTGAGGCCGGTAAGAGACCTAGATGTGTATTGTATTACGGCGCAGGACAATCATGTTATTTACGCAGGACGGAACGGTAAACTTGGATGGATAGGCCAGAGTTACGGCGTCATGGGCGCAGACATTTTTCCGCTATATTGCCTTCCAGTAGCAGACTCGATCGCAGCTATTGGAAGATCCACAATTCACAAGGCGATTGACAAGTGCAGGGAAATAGGAATTGAAGTAGTGTATTCTGACACAGATAGTATTTTTCTCAAAGAACCGTCGTCCACCGCGGTTGAAGAGATGGCAACCTGGGCGCATGGCACACTTGGAGTAGACCTTGAAGTCGACAAGGAGTACCGCTACGTAGTTTTCAGCGACCTGAAGAAAAACTACCTCGGGGTCAAGCCGGACGGCACCGTCGATGTCAAGGGTCTGACCGGCAAGAAATCCCACACCCCGCCGTTCATCAGGAAAGCTTTCTATGACATTCTGGGCATACTTGGCAAGGTCAGCTCCCAGAAGGACTTTGAATCGGCCAAGGAAAGCATCAAAACGATCGTGCAGGAAAATGCAAAGAAGCTTGAGGCCCATGAGATACCCATCGAGGATCTCAGCTTCAATGTAATGATAAACAAGTCCCTGGGCACGTATGGCAAGAAGGACGGGTCCAAAACGATGGAAGGCAGGGACAATTACAAGGGACTCCCCCAGCACATCAAGGCGGCGAAGATGCTCGAAGGCAGGCGCGAGCTTCGGGCTGGCGATGTGATATCGTACGTCAAAATAAAAACAGCCGATGGAGTCAAGCCTGTCGAGCTTGCAAAGCCCGACGAAATAGACACGGAAAAGTACCTGGAGGCGATGGAGTCGACATTTGAGCAAGTGCTTTCAGTGCTGAACTTTGACTTCAAGGCAGTCCTGGGCAAGCCCCGGCAGCAAAGCCTGGACGAGCTGTTCTGGACCAGATAAGTCGATCTAGCCTTCTTGCTTGAAAATTACTGAGCCGTTGCTCGCATGCAAAAGCACCTGTCCCGTGGTAGCGTCAATCCAGGTTTCCCATTCGTGGCTTTGGTACGCATTTTGCATCCGCACCTTCCAAATGTATCGGTTCTCATATTCAGGAATCTTGTCACCGCTGATAATCGGAGTATCTTCCATGGTTTCCTTATCAACCAGAAGAGCGACGCCACCGTTCATCACATGCAGCAGCTCGGCTGTGGCAGAATCTTCATCCACTGACGATCTAAT
Source organism: Nitrososphaera sp. (assembly GCA_050748985.1). Lineage (GTDB taxonomy): Archaea > Thermoproteota > Nitrososphaeria > Nitrososphaerales > Nitrososphaeraceae > Nitrososphaera. The sequence goes on from JBOGQL010000025.1 coordinate 3,363, forward strand.
TCCTCTGTCCGTCATGACTTGCAACGTGGCCGCAACAGCGGCTGCTTCCGAAATCCTGACCGGACTTTGGGATTTGCTGTAGGTCTGGTACATCAGTAATGAGGCTGCCAGGATGCCGAAGGAGAACAAAGAAACTGTAATCACTGTGACTAGCGTCTTTTTCGTTGGATGGGGGTAGAGTGAACGTTCCTGAGGCAGGTACATCCAAATAGAACAGCGCCAAATTTATCATTTTGTCCAAATGCAGTCAGCGCTACAGTTTATTATCATCTCTCCTTGACATTTCTATGTGGCTATTCTATCGCTATTCACCGTGCCCGAAAGGACCAAAGCAGGCTACAGCTTTGCGGACACGCCTGTGAGAATTTCCTTCAAGGAATCAGAAGTTGTGTTTTTTGGCGTCCCGCTTGATATCACCACCAGCTTTGGAAGTGGCACGTCAAGGGGCCCGGAGGCGATGAGGATGGCATCCGCCCGTCAGATAGAGACCTTTGTCTTTGACGAAAAGGCAGACATTTACGACTTTGTTGGCATTTTTGATCTGGGCGACCTGAAATTGCCCAAGGTAAAAAACATCAGCAAGGTTCTTGCATTCCTTGATTCTGCGATCCCAAAAGTCGTCAGAGCCCTGCGGGATGATGACAAGATCCCGGTCATGATGGGAGGCGAGCATACCCTGACCTATTATCAGCTCAAAGCACTTGCAGGAGAGAATCCGATCGTGATACACTTCGATGCCCACAGAGACATGAAGCCAAAATACGATGGCATGAAAATGTGTCACACCACCGCATTCTATCATTTGTTGGAGTACATTCCAGGCGAGAACATAATCCAGATCGGGATACGTCAGGCAGATAGTGAAGAGAACAAGACCGCAGCAGATAAT
>JBOGQL010000026.1:0-3080 GCA_050748985.1 Nitrososphaera sp.
GGACCTTCAACCAGGCGCTCATGGATTTTGGAGCGTTGGTGTGCACCGCGAAGAATCCTCGGTGTGACGCGTGTTGTTTCACCGACATCTGTCACGCGTACGCCAGATGGACGCTCCGGGGAGTCGAGCGACGAGGATGAGGATCGCAAGAGGCGAGGAGGCGCGCGGCTAACCATGCTCCGGGCGGTCATCTTCGACTTCGACGGCGTGATCGTCGATACGGAGCGATTTCATTTCCAGGCGCTCAAGCGCGTCCTCGCCGAGGAGGGAATCCCCCTCACGTGGGAGGAGTATACCCAGGCCTATCTGGCGATGGATGACAAAAACTGCTTTCGCACTGCCCTCGCTCGTCACGGGCAGGCGATCGCGCCGGGCATTGTGGATGGGCTCAGCGAACGGAAGGCACACTATTTCTTTGGCACGTTGTCCGATGCGGTTGCCCTGTTCCCTGGGGTGGAAGGCCTCATCCGAGAGGCCGCGGAAAGGGTCCCCCTGGCCATCGCCTCGGGGGCCCTCCGCGAGGAGATCGAGTTTCTCCTCGGGAAGGTGGGCCTCCGGGAGTTCTTCCCCGTGGTGGTCGCCGCGGAGGATGTCGTCCGGGGAAAGCCCGATCCCGAGGCCTATATCGCCGCCCTGGGCCGGTTGAACCGGTTGATCTCTGGCAGGCCCGTGAGGCCCTCCGAGTGCCTGGTGGTCGAGGACTCTCGCCATGGGGTGGCCGCCGCCACCGCCGCGGGGATGCGGTGTCTCGCCGTCGCAAATTCTTACACGCCAGAGGAGCTCACCGCCGCCCATCTTGTTTTGAAGAGCCTGGAGCAGGTCGACCTGCAACAGATTATCGAGGCCCTCTTTGTGCAATGACGGTTCGCATGCGGGAAGAGTTGGAAGTGGAGACTTGGCAGATCCGCAACCGGTTCGGCGGCATCGTTGCCCGGCCCGACGAGCAGATCAACCTGGCGGAGGCGGCGCTGCTGATTGCCGCCGAGGAATACCCCCATCTCGACATCGGCGGCTATCTGGATCGCATTCGTCGCATTGCTGAACGGATCAAGAATCGGGTGGGTCTCGAGCTCGAGCCGGTCAGATTAATCCAAGAACTCAACCGCTCTCTCTTCGATGAGGAGGGGTTTCGGGGGAATGCCGAAGACTACTACGACCCAAAGAACAGCTTCCTCAACGAGGTGATCGATCGCCGGAAGGGAATCCCCATCACCCTCTCCATCCTGTACATGGAGATCGCCTGGCGCCTCGATCTGCCTCTGGTCGGAGTGGGGCTGCCGGGGCACTTTATCGTCAAGTACGAGGCCGCGGAGAGGGAGATTCTCGTTGATCCATTTCATCAGGGAGCGCTCCTCTCCGGAGAGGACTGCCAGCGCACCCTGGACCGAATCTACGATGGCAAGGTGGCCTTCCATCGAGACCTACTCACGCGAACCCCCAAGAGACTGATCCTCGCCAGGATGTTGAACAACCTCAAGGGCATCTACCTTCAAGTCAGGGATCTGCCCCGGGCACTCGGCGTCGCAGAGCGACTGGTGCTCATCGACCCTGACTCCCCGACCCTCCTCAGGGATCGAGGCCTGATCTATGGCGAGATGAACAAGTTTGCTCAGGCCGTTGCCGACCTCCGACGCTACCTAGAGGCTGCCCCGCAAGCAGAAGACCGAGAGGCTATTACCGAACATCTCCGCCAGCTCCAGATCCGTCAGGCCTCGCACAACTGAACTCGATGACCGAGGCGAGGTTCATGGTTCGTGGGCGAACCAGGCCGCCAGCCTGGTTCGCGGGGAATTGTATTGACCCTTGGGCAGATCTTCACTAGCATATGGGCCCGTCCATCAACGAAGCCGGATTGCGCGTCATAGAGAGGCAGATCACTCTCCCTGAAGAATCCGGAGTCTTGGGAGGCCGTGGTATGGATGCACGAGCCTTGAGCGAGGTGGTGGCGGCGTTTGGGGGCGATAAGGACCAGGCTGAGGCCGAGGTCGAAGAGCGGTGGCAGGCCCTGAAGCGGGTCGATCCGGGTGCGACCCGCGATAGAGCGATGGGGCAGCTCGCATGGGAATTCGCCTCCCGAACGATTGAGCACGTCTTTCCGGGGGATAACTGGTACTTCATGGTGAAGGCGGCTCAGTCGGCCGCCCACATCCTCCTCCTGGACCTCGAAGATGCGGTCGCCACGACCCGCAAACACGTCGCCCGCACCGTTCTCATCCTCTTGATCCGAGCCCTGCGAGGCCAGGCCATAACGGCAGAGGAGCTGGAATTCCTTAAGACCCATGCCCTGCCGGCGGGCAAGGCGGAGCAGCTCGAGCAGCAGTTTGTCCGGGTGGGAGCCGGTTTTCAGATCAAGCCGGAATGCCGATTCCCCGAACGACAGATGATCCTGGTCCGGCCCAACAATCTCCGGACCAAGTGGGCAGCGGGGGACTACTTTCAGGTGATCCGAGAGATCGGGGACCTCATCGCGGGGATTTACCTGCCCAAGGTCAAGGGGCCGGAGGATGTCCGGGTGGCCGTCCAGATCCTCCGGGCGCTCCAGCAGGAGCGAGGGTGGGTCACGGCGAGACACAAGGTCTTTGTGTTGACCGAGCTGCCTGGAGCGATTCTTCAGACGCAGGAGATCCTGGCGGTGGCCCCCGAGGTCGAGGAGGCCAACCTGGGCGTTGTGGACTACACGGCGGCCACGGGGGGCCGCAGCATCGTCCAGCAAGAGCAGTACACCTACATGCGCTACCCGCTGCTCAAAGTAGTGGAGGCCGCCCGGGCGACCGGGAAAGCGGCAGGAACAGGGATAACGGTGAAGTTGAACGCGGATGACACCGAAGTGGACACCGTTCGGGCCATCGCGCTCGGGATCCACCGCAAGTGGAGTGTGCACCCCGCGCATATCGAAGGGATCGCGCGGCATGCGGCGGAGTTTCCCCCTGTGCTCCGTAAGCGGATTCCATTCCCCGACATCCCGCCCTTCGATCTCTCCAGGCTTGAGCGCTTGGCGCAGGAGGAAAGGCCAATCCTCCCTCCGCTCGTCTTCGTCCCTCGGCCTGTGACCCTGTGCCGGTCGGTGGTCCCGGTCGCCG
>JBOGQL010000027.1:0-3522 GCA_050748985.1 Nitrososphaera sp.
ATATAAGCGGGTATGGAACAACGCCCCAGATGTTATGGAACATGAGACATCGATGAAGGCTCTTGTGTGATATCCTAGATTATATCTGCCTAATCGCTCGCCTACGCGGAGAGGAATCGCCCTCGAAGACCATTGGCTTTCATCATCCTTTCAATAACTCTAAACGCGGGGTTGATTTATCAGGCATCATCAGGGTCTGTTCTGAAACCAATCGTACGGGTAGCGTGGTCCGTGCCCGGCAAGTGCGACTTGAATGCCTGCTGCCTAATCGTACACAGGCGTCCCATCAGACTTGAATTTCTTGATCTTCTTACCTTCTTTTCCCGCGCTTCCTGAGGAGTGCGTTTCGGGCATCTCTTCTTCTGTCCCATGCCGCTTGCGGGCGCCTCTTGAGCCGAACAGGATTGCGACCAGGAAGACGAATATGCCTGCTGTCACGTAGTACATGAATTCCGAGTCAGCCATGAAACTGCTCAGCTAGCGGCTAAAGATAAAGTTATCTTTCCTATTGCTGGACAGAACTGACGCGTATTGGTTATTTGGAAAGTAGGCGCCATCGAATTGCCTATATGTAGTTACAAGACCAATTGGTAGCGGCGGAGACTGCATTTAGGCAGTCGGATCGCTCTCCTAACAGAACTTCTGACTTTTCATAGCTCATGAATGCATCGTATCCATCTGCAAGTTGAATCGAGTTGGCTGCTCAAAAAATCATAGGCATGGTTTCTGGGTAGAACATTCCTCCGGAGCGAGAGAGCGATCTACTTTTAAGCCATGGTTATAAAATCATCAACCGGATTATGAGTAGCATAAAATACAAAGTTAATCATACCCCCGTGATATATGACCATCGCACAAGAACTTACCGCGTTGGCAAGAGCGCTTTTGATACATATCGTGACGCAAAGTCTAGTCGGTGGCAATGCGAGAAATGCAAGAGCGCCTTTTCGAGTTTCAAGGAATTAAAGTATCACAAGACCGATAGTCACTCGTATTAATGATTATAATACGGGCTACATCCAGAGTCCCTGCAAATTAGGGGCCGTTGTCTAGCTTGGCAGGATGCCAGCCTCGGGCGCTGGAGGTCGCTGGTTCGAATCCGGCCGGCCCCATTCTCTCAAGCTTGCATCACTTGGCACGACCGGACCCTGTTTGCTCGCTACTGTATACAGTATTATTTAGCTCATGGCGCAAATAAGCCGTGTACTCTCTTGTGAATGATCATCTCATCTTCATCATGGGCAAGATACCCGCATATTTCACACGAGATAACAAGCTTATCGAGGCTTTGCGAAATACCTATGGTGAATAAGTCGTCGAGTTCAGATACAGAATAGCCAACTAGGTTTGGGCTTGCTGCCAAGAATTCGCCCAATAATCTTCGCGTGTCTTCATTGTTGATGCCTAGTTCGCCGTTTATTGCAATTTCGTCATTTTCAATTGAGATGAGAGAAGGAGATGATAATCTAGATTGCAGAAAGTGGTGCAGCCTTTTAGCCAACTGATCATCTGCACAATTAACTATAATTGGCATAACAGAATCAGAAGTCTACCTTCGAAATAAGTGTGTTAGTTCAAAGAAGATGAAGCTCATGCTTAGAGTAGCGTTTCGTCGGCAATGTCGCGTTAAGAAAAAAATATAGGTATCCGATCCGTGGTTCGAATCTGGCTGGCCCCCATTTGACATTCTATAAATAGAGAGACCTGCGATAGCTAGTTTCTAGCGCATTGACAGATTCGGTTGCTGAAAACTTGTCATCGGGTGTAGTTGACGCGGCGAGGACTGTAGCAATCGATGTCGACTCTGTCCTTGCTGACGTGATGGTCATCTGGACCGACGAGTACAGCAAACGCACCAAGAGAGCCACCTCAAAGAAAGACATACAGCAATGGGATATACCGACAATACTTCCCATCTCACCTGACGACGTCTATAGATATTTCAGCTATGTCTGGATGCATCGCTGGCGCGAGATCCCGCCGACAGAGCCCAACATAGGCAAAGTGACCGAGCGGATTCATCGCAAAGGTTACAGGGTCTCGGTCATAACAAAGAGGGAGAGACCCACTGCCCCATATGTCGCGAACTGGCTCGACCTACACCAAGTGTATGCGGACGAGCTGATGTTTGTCTTCGATTCTTTCCCAAAGGCCCGCCACCACTTTGACATCCTGATCGATGATGCGCCAAAAAACCTTATGGATGTAATCTCGCCCAAGTCGGCGATACTGTTCAACCAGCCCTGGAATCGGAATTTCGACTGGCCGATGAGGGTAAATACCCTTAGCGAGGCAGAAAAACTACTCTAACGGGTGGCAGAGTAGTGCTTGCAGTTACAAACTCCGAACACGCATTTTGACTCGCCCTTGATGTGATACTTCACTGGGTGGCCGCACGAGCATACCTTTTCCCTGTGCGGAATTCTGAATTTCAGCGCTAGTGCCAATACAGTTGGAAATCGTGGCACCAGCTATTTGTTACAGGAACAGTACGATAGTAGAGCATTGAATTAACATTTGTCGCACCGGAGTAGAATTACCGCTGGAGTTCTATCAACGCGCGGTTTATGACCGAAGCGAGGCCCATGTATTTGGTCAGCAGGTTGGCAGCCGAATCCAGAGCGTCGGGACCCCTGAATCCCTCGTCGTACCTCATTTCGACTGTTCCCCTTTCGGTCTCGACTACGACTGTCAGGAGCGAGTAATCGCCAAGTCGCTCGTCCCTCCGTTCGATATACTGCCGCATTTCTATGCGATTTATGACAAAGCCCTGATTATGGATCTCTTTGTCGATGAGGACTGTTGATCTATCAGGAGCGCGGCCGATTCGTCCCGGCTCTATGTCGCTTTTTCTCATTTGTAATCAAGGAACCTTACCCACTCGGGGAACCACAGGTTGTTCTCCGGCACGCCTATCCCCCTTGCCAGGACCGTCGGGGAATTATAGAAAACCGAATCCGCGCCAATGTCCTTGGACACGCTCTGGTTCAGCTCGTTTATCCATGACACTTCTCCTACATACTTGTTCGCTACCAGCTCGCGGTTCTGAGTGTACAGACCAGCCTGCCTCCCGTCCACGGTCGGGACGTAGCTGACCACAACCTCGACGCGTTTTGCGCCGGCTTTCCTCAGGTAGTATATGGTTTCCCGGGTCGTGCTGCCGGTCTGTATGGTTCCCTGCACCGTGGCTATCTTTTTCCCCTGGGCCAGATTCTCCATCACAAACTTTAGAGATTTGCCCGTTGTCAGGAGCTTGTTCTTGCTCACCTGCTCGGAAAAGTCGATCATGTGATCCGAGTCATCGTACCTGTCCTTGATGATTCCTTCTGCGAGCTCGAATGTCATGGAATAATTTTGATACTCTAGGCTGAACCCTAGTGCCATCGGCCTCGTATAATCGGGTTCAGCGTAAGCTGAATCCACGTCGAGATCGTTTGAGAGGAGGCGGGCCTGCTCCTTTCCGATGTTCTTGCGGATCTGGTAAATGCTCTTGCCGTTTACCGTCGCCACCACGCTCGATTC
>JBOGQL010000028.1:0-3548 GCA_050748985.1 Nitrososphaera sp.
GTCCAGGCGATATTGAGAGTCGCATTTTTCCCCTTTGGCAGAGCGACAGAAACTTGCTCGACGGTCTTGCCGCTTATGAGAGCGTATAGTGCTGCTTTTGTCGCCGCGGTTGCCGTCGTGCCTGTGGTATATCCGGTGCGGAGGGTGCCCTTTTTCTTTTTTTCTTCAACTTCTGGAGGGAGCTCCTGTTCCTGTTCTGCAAGCTTCAGATCGTTGTCAATCCACTGCTCTTCTGGCATTAGAGCAGCACTGTCCCGCCGTCTATCACTATCGTGTTTCCGGTTGCAAAGGCAAAGTCTTCAGCTGCGATGCTCGCGGCAACCCTCGCCACTTCTACCGGGCTGCCCCAGCGTTTCATCGCATTTTCCTTCGCAGCCTTTTTCCTTTCAGCTGAAGTCATAGAATTGAAAGTCGCTTCGGTCCCTATGTTGCCAAGAGCCAGAGTGTATGCACGGATATTGCGATCGCCGTACTCTAGCGAAATGTGCTTTGTCATCGCTACAATCGCAGCCTTTGCGAGCGTGTACGGCGCGCCTTCAGTGTGGCCAGAAATTGCGGGTGTCGAGGATATGCTGATAACCACACCCCCGCGTTGCAGCATTAGAGGCAGCAGCGCTCTAGTTATCCTGGCTGTTCCCTTCAGGTCGACTGCAATCACCCTGTCCAGCTCGTCATCGGTCACCTTGTGGAATTTCTTGTACCAGATCTTTCTGTCAAAAGGATAACCGGCGTTATTGACCAAGATATCAACTTGACCGTATTTCTTCATGATCCTAGAGACAAACTTCTTGACGCTGTCCGCGCTGGTGATGTCCAGCTGCTCGGGATAGGTCTTGCCCTTTATCATACGAGCAGCCTTTTGCGTGGACGCTAATTTCCGTGAACATAACACCACCTGCGCGCCGCGCGCGGCAATTTCGCGTGCAATTTCAAAGCCAATACCCCTGCTGGCGCCGGTAACTATTGCGACCTTGCCCCTAAGCAACTGGGAACCTATGCCGGAAGGGCATTTTTATTATTAGCGCATAAGGGATGCTTTGTCAGTCTTTTCCCATGTGAAGCACGGCTCGCTCCTTCCAAAGTGCCCATAAGCAGCGGTCTTGCGGTATATCGGCCTTTTGAGGTCGAGTGTCGCCACAATTCCTGCAGGCCTCATGTCAAATACCTTCTTCACCCTTCCTTCGATCTCCTCTTCGGCAACCTTGCCTGTGCCGAATGTGTCTATCATGATGGAGACCGGTTCCGCCACTCCAATTGCGTACGCAACCTGCACTTCGCACTTGTCTGCAATCCCTGACGCGACGATGTTCTTGGCGACATACCTTGCCATGTAGCAGGCGGACCTGTCAACTTTTGACGGGTCCTTGCCAGAGAAAGCGCCTCCTCCGTGCCTTCCCATGCCACCATATGTATCTGCGATTATCTTCCTCCCGGTGAGGCCCGTGTCCCCTGGCGGGCCTCCGATGACAAACCTGCCGGTCGGGTTTACAAGAAACTTTGTCTTTGCGTCAACCCAGTCGCCGCATACCGGCTTGATCACCTTGTCCACAACCTCTTCACGGAGCTGGCTCAGGCTGATGTCAGGTGAGTGCTGGGTCGAAACGACTACGGTGTCGATCCGCTTTGGCACGCCTTCCTCGTATACTACTGACACTTGCGATTTGCCGTCTGGCCTGACCCAACTCAGCTCTTTGCTCTTTCGAACCTTGGCTAGCTTCATTGAGAGCTGATGAGCCATGGTTATTGGAAGGGGCATCAGCTCCGGTGTTTCGTTGGTGGCGTACCCGAACATCAGACCCTGGTCGCCTGCTCCCTGCTCCTTGTTGGAGGTGGCAGTAACACCCATCGAGATATCCGGGCTCTGCTCGTGGATGGATGCCAGCACGGAGCAGGTATCGCAGTCAAAGCCGTATTCGGGCTTGTCGTAGCCGATTTCCCGGATCATGTCGCGTACAACCTTCTGGACATCGACCTTGCCGTTTGATGTAACTTCCCCGGCGACAAACACGATTCCTGTCGTCGTCATGCATTCTACTGCCACGCGTGAATCAGGATCCTGCCTGAGGAAGTCATCAAGTACCGCGTCGGAAATCTGATCGCAGACCTTGTCTGGATGGCCTTCAGTTACGCTTTCAGACGTGAATAGCCATCTTCTTGCCATTTGCCAGATGCCACCGATAGAACATCGCTGCTAGAGCTCTTTTTCTAATTTGATGAAAAGAACGTTATTTCCCCGTATCACTACCTTGCCATAGTTGGCAAGCACGTCTGAGCCGTCAAACTCTTCGGCGTCGGTAAGGATAAGGTTCATGTATGAATCGACATTGCTCATCTTCCCCTTGTATTCTATCTCGCTCTTGAGCCTTACCGCGATCTTTCTGTTAATTGCGCGCTGAAGTGTTGAGAGAGGGCGCTTTGGCTGCAGCGATGACGAAGATGACGACAACCTAGATAATCACTTTGCAAGTGAAAAAATGCTGGCACGAATAAAAAGGTTCCTTTGGGCAGGTTCATAAGCTGGATTCTTCTTGACATCTCCGGTCGCGGCGAGTTGGCAGTTATATCGACGGGCTCGAAGGCAATCGATTCGCTGCTCGGAGGCGGGATACGCGGAGGGATGATTACCGATGTTTACGGCGAAAGCGGATCCGGCAAGACCCAGCTATGTTTTACTGCAAGCTCCAACTGCGTCAAGGATGGCGGGAAGGTAGTCTTTGTCGATACTGCGGGCACATTCAGGCCGGAAAGGGTAGTTGAAATAGCATCCACCCACGAAGTCCTTGATAGCATCACCTTCGTTAGGGCGCTCAACACGATCGACCAGGCAAACGCGGTTCAAAAGATTAGAGAGATCGATCCCCAGCTCGTTATAGTAGACACTTTGACCGGTCTGTTTTCAGCAGAGTATTCTGGTCCAGCCAGACACCTTGCTGTGATGAAACATCTGCATGATCTTGCCGTCTGCGCGATAGATTCTGGCAGCGCGACGCTTGTAACCAACATGGTTAGAAGCGTCCCCGCAGAAGATCTGGATCGCCCGGGACCGATCGAGTCGCGGCCTGCAGTTGCCTTCGAGCAGCGCGAGTATTTGGGTAGCTCGGTATCAATCTATTCACACATGAAATTGAAGCTGGAAATTGTTGATGCGGAGAGGTCAATCTTTAGAGCGACGCTTGTCCAACCCCCGGGTAAGGAACCGGCACTGTTTACAGTGTCTTCGACGGGAATAACTGATGTTTCCGGACCATAGAGGATTTGAGACGCCAAGTCTTAACTAACGTCCAAAAAATGAATCGGGGAGAAGCTACGGCGATGTCAGGGAGCTGGACATTGTTATAATTTTATATCTCTATCCCTAACTGTTTCGCATTGGACATCGTGGCGCGAGAGGACCTTACAAAGCCGAACAAGTTGATCCTGTCAGTCATAATTCCGACCTTCAATGAGTCTCAGAATATTTCCGGCATGCTCGACTCCGTGAGCCGCTCCTTGCCTATAGGGTTGAAGGCGGAGATAATTGTTGTAGACGACAGCTCGCCTGACGGCAC
>JBOGQL010000029.1:0-1540 GCA_050748985.1 Nitrososphaera sp.
CCCCCAGTGAGGGTGCGGCGCTTACCGCTAAGGGACCCAATACGCTGAGCTACGAGGCCGTTACCGGCGCCACGAAGGGGAATCACGTGCACGACTATGTCGATGGCAAGGAAGTCGCCACGCTGCATCGCCTTAAAGGCAACTACAGCCTAAAGGAGCTGACGCCGGGGACGCGGGAAATCTGCGTTAAGATAGCAAACAAGGCCCATGTGCCTATCGGGGTAGATCACTGCATCCGAGTCACGGTCGAGTAAGCACTGAGTGGAGCCCGAAAACCTGTGCTACGCCCTGGTTCAGGTGGTGCATAATTTCGGAGCGGCTGCGGTCATGGGCGGATCGGTGGTGATGGTGTCGTGGCTGCCGGAAGCGCACCGACAACGCCAGATCGCCCGCCTCGTGCTCGCCGGCTGGCTGACCCAGGCACTGAGCGGCGTGGGATTCGGCGCGGTCAGCCTTTACTACTATGGCCAGCTTCCCGATATTCACGGGGTCGCACTCGCCGCCCTCTGGGTCAAGGTGGGCTGCGCGCTGGTCGGGATGGTTGCTCTACTGTTTTCATTGTTATCTAAGGGGCATTACTTGACTGGAGATGCATACGGAAATTTTCCGCGCATGCACTGCATGCCGCCTCTGTGGTGAGGCGGCATTTGAGCCGGTGATTTCTTTTGGCGATACGCCGCTTGCAAACAATTATCTTTTTCCGCAAGAAGCCGAGAAGGGAGAACCGGTTGCACCGCTTTCGGTCATCCAATGCAAGACCTGCTTTTCAGTCCAGTTGGAACATACAGTCGATCCGCGGGTGCTATTTGAGCACTATCTCTATGTTTCGGGGACCTCGCCGATCTTTCGCAAGCACTTTGACAACTACGCGGCACATGTAATTGAGAAGCTTGCACTCGCAACGGGCCGCTTCGTCATCGACATTGGTTCGAATGACGGCGTCCTTCTTTCCTCATTTAAGGCGCGCGGGTACACGGTTCTTGGGATTGAACCTGCGAAAGAAATCGCGCATGGAGCACAGGCCGCAGGAATCGAGACGGTGAATGCGTTTCTCTCACCCGATTTGGCAGAGCGGATCCGCGCCGAGCGGGGCGAAGCACACATTGTGACCGCAAACAATGTCTTCGCCCATGTCGCCGACGCCCGATCATTCGCGCTTGCCGTCCGGTCGCTCCTTGCAGACGATGGCGCGTATGTTTTTGAAGTGCAATACCTAAAAGATCTCGTCGAAAAAAATCTGTTCGATATTATCTACCACGAGCACATTTTTTATCACCACCTCGCCCCGCTTGTCCGTTTCTTCGCATCCATTGACATGGAAATATTCGACGTCGAGCGCGTCGCGACTCACGGTGGATCGCTCCGAGTGTACGTACGGAAGCGCGGTGCTCGGCATTCTGTTGCTCCGGCTGTCACAGCACTGTGCGCAGCAGAGTCGTTCCTCAATATATCTGAGACATACACCGCATTTTGGAACGCGATTCAAGGAAATAAGCGGGCGCTCGCGGAGCTTCTTGCGGGTATCGCGGAGCAAGGGAAG
>JBOGQL010000030.1:0-3698 GCA_050748985.1 Nitrososphaera sp.
GAAGATCTCCTGTCTTTTCGTCTGCCGGTCAATGATCAAAAAACGATTTTTCCACAATATATCTCTATCAGTGTGTCTGTGGTCAATGAATGGATCGCATAAATAGAAATAGCAAAGCAAATGTAGATGGCATGTTTGGCCAAGGAAAAGGCGGCAGTATCGCAGGGCAGGAACAGACTGACAGGCTACCTCTCGGTATTGTTCGCCGCGGTGTTGTTCGGCTCTGTCTTTACGGTAGCAAAAGTACCGCTTTCAACTGTCGATCCGCTTGCCCTTTCAGGGATCACATATACAATTTCAGGGCTTGCACTTTTGCCGGTTGCGAAAGCCTCGTTCAGGCTTCCATCTAGGAAAGAGTATCTTAACCTCCTGGCGATTACGGGACTTGGAGCTATAGCGGCTCCGGTCCTGCTGCTGTACGGCCTGGAGCGGACGGGCGCTTCCGACGCGTCAATACTCACGAATGGAGAAGTAATTTTCACTATATTACTCTCTGCAATATTTTTTGGCGAAAAGCCAAATGGAAAACTTGGCCTCTTTGCAGTGGCCCTAGTAATACTTGGCCTCTTCATGGCAACAACAGATATGGAGGCTTCAGAGACGATCCTTCAATTTAATGCGGGCAACATAATGATCCTTGCCTCCATGTTTCTCTGGGGTCTTGACAATAACCTCAGCAGGCGCCTGACTGCGGTCATAGACCCGAGCAAGATAGCGATGATGAAATGCCTGCTCGGCGGGGTGATACTGCTTGGCATAACAGCCGCGGTTGGGATGGGAGGAGAAATATCAGACATCAAGCCTGATTTGTGGCTCGTCATAATTGGGATGGCGGTCTCCGGTTTTGGAGGAGCTCTCCTTCTCTTTCTGCACGGGATCAAGAGGATAGGCACAATCAGGACCATGTCGGTCTTTTCACTTACTCCCATCTTTGGCATAGTCATTGCAGCGCTAGCCCTTGGAGAGTCGATAACCATCTTTCAGGGCATAGCGACGGCTATCATTATTGCCGGGATTCTGATTGTAAGTCGCCGCTAGAGCAACTTGAGGTCGCGGGTGACCCTGTCGATGAGGTCGGCAGGAGCTGGACCGATACCGATGCAGGTGGAAGTACCAGGCGGTATCTGCGTGAGCCCTCGGTCCTGGACCTGCACTACAGGAAGTCGCAAGCCCTCGGCCCTCTTGCGCACGTGCATGAGCTCGTCCATGCCCTTAACCTTCACAACAACCTTCGCCTGTCCTCCGTCAAACCATGCTTCGAACCAGTCCGGCTTTTTTTCCTTCGTCTTTTCAGCGCCCATCACGGCAGCGTGGGCCACCTGAGCGGCTATTTTGCCGGTACCCATGCCGAGATCCCGCCTGACCACGATAACCTGCTTGAACTCCACGACGCCCATAGTTTAATTAAGAGAGTGAAAAATACATTGCTGGACTTTTGCCTTTTGCAAGATATGATGCTATTGTTGTGGGTGGAAGCGTATCCGGACTTCTTGCCGCCCGCGAAATAGCATCTTCCGGTGCATCGGTAGCGGTCATCGAGGAAGACGCGGAGATCGGCACACCCGAGCACTGCGGTGGTCTGGTCAGCATCGCCGGTATCCAAAATCTTGGGCTTGTACCTGACAGCGCCTCAATAGAGAACGACAGGATAAGGCGGGCCCGGATACTCTCTCCCTCCTCCGGCTTTGAGATAGCCGCGGAGAAGCAGAAGGTATTGGTGCTTGACAGGAGGGCCTTTGACAAGCAGATCGCGTTCCAGGCGCAGAAAAACGGGGCCGAGGTCCGGGTAAAATGCTCGGTAAGGTCGCTGGAAAAAAATGGTCAGGGCTTTGTCGTAAAGACAACCGAAGGAGATTTCTATTGCAACTACTTCGTGGACGCGCGGGGCGTCGCGTCAATTATCAGCAGGAACAGGGAGGGCGTCCTGCAGTCGGCACAATACGAAGTGTACGCTCCCTGGATCGAGAGCGACACGATCGAAGTGGTATTTGACAGCGAGACGTATCCCGGCTTTTTCGCGTGGATAATCCCGACAGGTCAGGGCAGCGGAAAAGTTGGCGTGGCCGGAAAAGGGATCAATGCCGCAAATGCCCTCAACGCGTACATGGATAGAAAGGGACCGGGATATTCAGTAGTCCGAAAAGTTTACGCTCCGATTTGGGTGGACGGCCCAATCGAAAAATTCATCGTTGACAGAACGATAATTGTAGGAGATGCTGCGGGCCAGAGCAAGCCAACCACAGCCGGAGGCATATACACCTGTGGCATGGGCGGACTCCTGGCGGGCAGAGCGATCGCGGATTCCATCCGGAACAACAGCGATTCAATGCTTGCCAGCTACGAAGAGAAGTGGCGATCTATTTTCGGAGCCGAGTTTGACAAGATGCTCATGGTCAGGCACATGATGGAGAGGCTTGACAACAAGGCTATTGATCAGTTGTTTGCCGCCATACCCAAGGACAAGCTCGAAGAGGCATCGGCCACAGGAGACTTTGACTTCCACTCTGCCGCAATCGCGAAGATACTTGGAGCGAAAAGTGTAGCAAAGATCGCGCTGGCGCTAGTCGGAAACGAGATCAGGCGTTTAATCGAACTCTAAGCAAGATATAAATTCGGATGACCAAATGAGTGCGTACATGTCCAGACCATTGCAATTACCGGTCTGCTCTTCATGCAGCAGACCCATAATGCCTAACGATGAATGCGTGAAGTATTACTGTCCGAATTGTGGTTATGTCCTCTTGTGGCGCTGCGAAAGCTGCCGTGAATTTGCAAGGGCATACAAGTGCGTTGGCTGCGGATTTGAGGGTCCATAGTCATGGCGCGACTGATTGCCAGGATAAGAATCCTACCTGCGGAAGCAGAATCCAACCTCGAAAATGTCGTCGAGTCGATAAAGTCGTCAATGCCTCAGGGGATGGAAATGAAGGGGCACGCTATGGAGCCCATTGCGTTTGGGCTGAAGGCGCTTGTTGGCGACTTTTTGCTGGATGACGCCGAAGGACAGATGGACAAACTTGAAGATTCGATCAAAAACGTTCAGGGCGTGGGAGAGATTGAAGTAATGAATATCAGCAGGCAGTCAGTAAAAATGAAGTAAGGCATACCATGCCGGGGGCATTTCAGGGTTGAAAAAGGTTCGTTCCGGGAGCGGCGAATCGTCGCCTATTCCGCTGAGAGTAGCGGAAGCCAAGCATCGAGATGTTGGCAAGCGGCGCGCAAGAATGGATCCGCATTATATGGAGCATATCGGGATCCGAGCGGGCGAGGTCATCGAACTTGTTGGCAAGCGAAACACCGCCGTTACGGCCTGGCCGGCTGACGAGGAGGAAAAGGAAACAGATATCATTAGAATTGACGGGCAAACCCGAAAGAACGCAGGCGTGGGCTTGAACGACCTATTGAGCCTGCGACGCATAGACTGCAGGCAGGCAAAGAGCGTGACGCTCATGCCACTTGGAGACAGCAGCATCACTGTCGACAAGGAATTCTGCGATTTTGTAAAGAACCGGCTCAAGGGCTTCCCGGTGAACGTAGGGGACGAGATTTCCGTGGTTATTCTGGGCAATCAGATGGACTTTAAGATTGAACAGGTCGCTCCGAAATCCATAGCGAGGATCGAGCGCTCCTCGCGACTTTCTATAAGGGCAGAGACAACCACGGACAGAAAGCCCCGGGTCACCTACGAAGAGATAGGC
>JBOGQL010000031.1:0-4502 GCA_050748985.1 Nitrososphaera sp.
ATCAGGAGAGAGCCGGCACAGAGGGATACCTTCTTTAACGTCTTGCGAAGGCTCTAAACAACATTAACAACTATCTCCTTGCCAAGGACGCCGGTTTTCCGGGCCATTTCAAACATTTTTTCGATGGCGTGCGCGCCAAGAATGCCCATGTCAAGGGTAAAATCATTAACGTACATCTTGACAAACCTTGTTACCGTTTCTTTCGGCTGTCCCCGCGCGTACTGCATCGCGAATTCCACGGCGTCATCAACGTTGGAGAGGCCGTAAGCTATGGACTTTGTGAATAATTCGCTGAATTCGTGAATGACCCTCCTGTCCAGCAGGCGCAGGCTTGCCACGTTTACACCAAGGGGGACAGGCAGCCCTCCGGTGATATCTGACCACCACTTGCCGAGGTCGAGCGCGTTGACAAATTTTTTCCTGTCATATGCTATCTGCGACTCGTGGATAACCAGCCCGGCGTCTGCCTCGCCGGATAAGACAGCGTCAGCGATAGATTCAAACGGAGTCTCTTTTCCGTCGAAATTCCCTATAGCCAGCCTTAGCAAGAGGTTGGCAGACGTCATCTTTCCCGGGATCGCTATCCTTGCATGGCGCAGCTGATCCATTGTCATCTCCGATTTCGCTATTACGATAGGCCCGTAGCTTAGCCCAAAGCTGCCGCCGCTTTTCAGTATGACATGATCATTCAGGTACGCGTAGGCGTGGGCCGAGACCGCAGTCACGCCCAGCTCGTGCTTCAACGCCTTGTTGTTAAGAGTCTCAATATCGGCGATCACGTGCTTGACTGTTAGATTGGATTTTACCTTGCCGGAGGACATGCCATAGAACATGAACGCGTCGTCCGCGTCCGGGGTATGGCCCACCGTTATCTCCATCGATTCTGGGTTCTTCCGGTGTCACTATTAAATGAATATGGGTGCTGAAACATTCTATCCATTGCAAGAACGCGAGTGCGGCAGCGGGCTACCTCTTTACCTTGAATGCAACGCGCATCACAGCCTGGTATTCTATTATCTTGTCGTCAGAGATGATCACGTTCAGTTTCACGACTTCGGCGGTGCGAATGTCCTTGACCGTCCTAGATGTTTCCGCTATTGCATTCTGTACAGCGTCGTCAAAGCTCTTCGCCGATTCCCCGAGAATGTCGATGTACTTGAATACCATCCTAGATCACCGCCTCCTCGCGCGTATCGTCGCTCTCAGAAGTTCCCTCATGCCAAGCCATGGAACATGGACACGGAAGATGAGATAGTTAAACTTTATGTATATCATCCAGTGGAATTGTGAAACTATCGGCAAGAAGCGCGAGATCGATGCCTTTGCTGCTGAAGTACTTTTATAGAAGTGATAGGATCAGGTTGTCGTTGGCGAAAGCAGACGGGATGAGCCCACCAGGAAACGGAGCAGATGGTGGCGGGCACTCTAGCTCGACTGCCGTGAACATTGCGGCTCTGCTTGCCTCGTCCGTGGGCGAGGTGATGAAGTCCGATGTTGCCATTCTTGAATCCGACAGCACTGCAGAAGACGCCCTTAATGCAATGCAGGAAAAAAACGCTCGCAGCATCCTCGTTTCTAACAAAGGAGAAGTAGTTGGGATTGTCAGCAAGACCGACATTCTCTTCAAGATTACCTCGCAGGGAAGAAATCCTTCCAAGGTAAAGTTGCGGGAGATCATGACCAGCCCCGTGCTCGCCGTGAACCCGCAGGCGACTATCAAGGAAGCGCTTGCTCTGATGGACAAGAACAAGGTCAGGCAGCTCATGGTCCATGCGTATGCGGCGGCACTTGGCATGATAACAAAGGAAGATATTTCCGAAAGAATCGAGCGGATTTCTCTGTCCGTCGAAGAAAACGCGATATCCGGCGGAGCCGCGTGCATAATCGACACAAAGAGCATAACGTACACGATGGACGCGAGCAAGGCAAAGTACCAGTGCCCGTACTGCGGCTCTCCATTCGATACTACCGAGGGGCTTTCAAAACATATCGACAGGCTGCACGAAGAAGCCGGCGTACTCGAAGGCGACTACCGGAAGATGATGAAGTAGCTGCGATCTGACGACAGGGAACATTTAATAGACCTGCGCCAAACTTTTTCCGCTTGAGTGCATGCCGAAGTTCAAGTCGACTCAGGATGTCCTGAGGATTATCGGTAACAAGGATCAAATTCGTAATTTTGGAGTGATTGCCCACGTAGACCACGGCAAGACCACGATGAGTGACAGCCTGCTTGCAGCGTCGGGCATAATATCACCTTCCGTTGCCGGCCAGGCGCTTGCCCTTGATTCTATGAAGCTGGAACAGAACCGGCAGATGACCATCAGGGGCGCAAACGTCACGCTGTTTTACGAAACGGACGGCAAGGAATACGTCATTAACATGATTGATACTCCGGGCCACATCGACTTTACGGGCAGGGTGACGCGTGCGCTACGCGCAATTGACGGCGTCGTCGTGGTTTCAGACTCTGTTGAAGGGATCATGACGCAGACGGAGACTGTCACGAGGCAGGCACTGGAAGAGCGCGTAAGGCCCGTATTATACATAAACAAGATCGACCGGCTTGTGAAGGAGCTGAGGCTCGATCCGCCGGCGATGCAGAAATGGCTCTCCAACATCATTGCGCACTTCAACCAGCTCGTGGACATTTACGCCGAGCCCGAAGTCAAGGAAAAGTGGAAGGTCAGCATACAGGGCAATACCGTTGCGTTTGGATCTGCCAAGGACAGGTGGGGCTTCAACTACAAGATGGCGAAAAAGAACGGAGTCACGTTCAAGGAGGTTTACGAAGCGTACACGAGCACTGATCCGAACGCGATAAAGGCCCTTGCCGAAAGGTCCCCTCTACATGACGCGGTTCTTGGCATGGTCGTGGAACACCACCCGCCGCCGCATGTCGCGCAAAAGTACAGAATACCGAAGATCTGGCCCGGCGACCTTAACTCTGACATCGGCAAGGCGCTGGTCACATGCGACGAGAAAGGGCCGGCGCTGATGATGGTCACGACGATAAATGTTGACCCTCAGGCCGGCAGGGTCGCGACCGGGAGGCTCTACTCCGGAACTATCAAGGACGGCGACGAAATCTACCTCATCGACGCAAAGCGAAACGCACGAGTGCAGTCAGTCAACATCTACATGGGAAATACCAGGGAGGTTGTAAGCGTGCTTCCAGCAGGGAACATTCCTGCGCTGCTGGGGCTTGAACACGCGGTGGCAGGCGAAACTTTGTCGACCATCAAGAATACCCAGGCATTTGAGTCTATCAAGTATGTCTCCGAACCCGTCGTCACGATTGCCGTAGAACCAAAGCACCCGAAGGACCTTCCAAAGCTGGTTGAAGCGCTGCGCAGGATAACGGTGGAAGACCCTAACCTTATCGTAAAGATAAACGAGGAGACCGGCGAGACTCTCATGGCAGGCATGGGTGTGCTGCACCTGGAAATTGCCACGTCACTTCTGCAGGAAGCAGGGCTTGACGTCGTTACCACGCAGCCGCTGATCAATTACCGCGAAACCATCCGCGCAAAGGCCGGGCCGATAATGAGCAAGTCGCCCAACAAGCACAACAAGATATTCATGCGCGTCGAGCCTCTGCCAGACGACGTACTTGACATGATAAGGACCAACAAGATAAAAGAAGACATGGACAAGAAGGAGATGGCAAAGATGCTCAGAGAAAAAGGCTGGAGTGCCGATGAGGCGAGGAGCGTCGCGGCTGTTGATTCGACAGGGAACATGCTTATCGATGAAACGAAGGGTGTCCAGTTCATTCAGGAGTCGATGGACTCTATCCGTACGGGCTTTGATGACGTTATCCACAACGGGCCGATCGCGCACGAAACGGTAAGGGGCGTCAAGTTCGTGCTGCACCATTTTGTCCCGCATGAAGACCCGGCCCACCGGGGACTTGCGCAGCTGATGCCGGCAACTAGGAGATCCATGCTGGGCTCGATGCTGATCGCCGACCCGGTGCTGCTCGAGCCGATACTTGGGATCGAGGTAAAGTGCCCGCAGGAACAGATTGGCGCAGTCGGCGGAGTTCTGTCAGGCAAGCGGGGCAAGCTCCTGAACGTAGAGCAGAAGGGCATCATTGCCATAATTCAGGGCGAGGTGCCTGCGTCAGAAACATTTGACCTTTCTGAAAAAATGAGAGGAGCCACTGCAGGAAAGGCGATGTGGAACACGTACTTCAAGTCCTGGCAGCCGGTCCCCAACTCGATTTTTAGGACTCTAGTTGCGGACGTACGGAAGAGAAAAGGTCTCAATCCAGAACCGCCGACGCCTGATGAGTTCATCGACAAGGAGTAAAAAGACTATCCCCCCTCTGTGCTCAGTGTTGTGCCGCTTTCACGTTAGTTCGTAGGTTATGATTGGTTGGAAATTCCTGAAATAGTTCTGCTATAACGAAAGTAATAATGGCGAATAGAAAGCGGTTCAACCAAACTGCTATTCTGAGACACTTTAAAGCGAAGTGCAAAAGGTGCGGAGGACAGGAA
>JBOGQL010000032.1:0-1512 GCA_050748985.1 Nitrososphaera sp.
CGTCCGCCCGGCGGGACACATCGCCCTGGACGAGGACGGCGCGCCGTCCGAGCCCGCGCACTTCGCTTGCGACGCGGGCGGCCGCCGCCTGGTCGTCGAGGAAGTTGAGCGCGACGTCGGCGCCCTCGCGCGCCAGCGCGATCGCGATGGCCTGCCCGATCCCCTGCTGCGCGCCCGTCACCAGCCCGATCCTGCCCGAGAGCTTCATGGCGACCTCCCGCCCCGTAGGCTACCCGACCTCGGCTACACTGTCTGCATCGCTCCATGCCGGTGACTCACGTCGAGATCGCGTTGAGACGCCCCCTGGCCGGGGGGCAGCCGTTCGGGGAGGTCGGGCCCTACGAAGAGCTGAAGGGCCGGCTCCGCTTCGCCGTCGACCCCGCGCATCCCGCCAACGTCCGGATCACCGACGTCGAGCTGGCGCCGCGCACCCGCGACGGGCGCGTCGAGCTGGCCGCCGACGTGTCGATCCTGCTGCCCGTGCAGCCCGCCCGCGGCACCGGCCGGCTGATCCTCGACGTCGTCAACCGCGGCAACACCGTGACCGTGCCCAACTTCAACCACGCCACGCGCCCGGTGTTCGGGCCGGACAGCGAGCCCGACCCGCCGATCGACACCGGCGACGGCTTCCTGATGCGGCGTGGCTACACGGTGATCTCGTGCGGCTGGCAGTGCGACGTGCCCGAGCTGCCGGGCCTGTTCCGGCTCTACGCGCCGGAGGCCCGCGGCGCCGACGGCCGTCCGCTGCGCGGGCGGGTCTACGTGAACCTGCAAGCGCCCGAACCCGTGCCGCACTTCCTGCTCTCCGACCGCGGGCACCTCGCCCACCTGGCCGCGGAGCTCGACGAGCCCAACGCCGTGTTGCTCGTGCGCGATCAGCTCGATGGTGAGCCCCGGACGATTGCCCGCTCGGCGTGGCGATTCGGGCGCGTGGCCGACGGCCGGGTCGTCGCCGACCCGCGCTACGTCTGGCTCCAGGGCGGCTTCGAGAAGGGCCGCCTTTACCAGGTGGCCTACACCGCGGTCGGCGCCCCGGTGCTGGGCCTGAGCTTTGCGGCGCTGCGCGACTGCGCCGCCTGGCTCAAGCACGACGCCAGCAGCCCCGCCGCCGGCGCGCTGCGCTGGGCGTACGCGTACGGGCGCTCGCAGACCGGCCGCTTCCTGCGCACGCTCGTCTACTGGGACCTGAACCTGGACGAGCACGGCCGCGAGGCGTTCGACGGCATCATCGCCAACGTCGCCGGCGGCATGCGCGGCGAGTTCAACCAGCGCTTCGGCCAGAACTCGAAGGACCGGCCTCAGATGATGGCCCACGTCTTCCCCTCGACCGACGCCGCGACAACCGACACCGTGACGAAAATGACCGAGGCGCTGCACCAGCGCATCGACGCGCGCGCGAGCCGGCTCAAGACCTTCTACACGAACACCTCCGCCGAGTACCACCGCGGCGATGCCTCGCTGATCCACACTGACCCCGACGGGCTTCGTGACGTCGCCCACGGTCCTCACACG
>JBOGQL010000033.1:0-11573 GCA_050748985.1 Nitrososphaera sp.
ATGAAGCGGTACTACAAAATTGATGATCACGACGAACTGCTGAAGTATATCAAAAGCCGCGGTATTCGTCGGAACATTGACATGCTGGAAGACAGCAAGTCATCCTAGTTCAACCGTAATCTGCGAACCGTGGGTCGAGACGGCTCCACTTTCGTTCTGGACACCCCATTTCCATAGCACTTTCCAGTGAGAGTTGCCGGAATTAATCGGGCTCATTTCCGCGCAATGCTTGACACCTTTATCGTCGTAATAGGCAGGGCACACAAAAGTCACGACGCGGCTGACGGAGGATTCGTTCGGCACCGAGACGCCGGCCTGGAAAAAGAAAGCGTTCCCCGTATCAGGGTTTGTGATAGGGATGCCGGCCCAAATTACGCCGAGATTAAAGTATGGGTTCTCTATTATGGGAGCGGTGAACGAGCTGTACTTTGACCAGTTGCCAGATTCGATTCTGTAGTACCAGTTCACTCCTTTGCTGACCTGCTCCCATTCCATCGCAAGCATCACGGAACGGGAAAGTGGGGGCAAAAGCACTTCGGATTCATGCATTGTCGAGATCCACGGAAAGCCTGAGCATGCTATATTCTGATCACATGTCTCCCATGCTCTAGCAACAAGATAGATCTCAGATCCTCTCAAAAGTATGTCGGCGCGGTACCCGTAGTCAAGCCCGTCTTTGCAGCAGTTCGGAGACTGCGCTCCTATGCCTGCAAGGACAAAATCTTTGATGTCATCGCCAAGTTGCGATATGTCGATTCCCACCTCGACCCTTGTGGTGGGAAAGTACCTGTCTGATCGGTGGTACGCTCCTGAATAGTATGTGGGCCCTGCCAGCATTCCTTCTTCCGGGGCCATCGAAAGGTTCATCGGGGCGTCCAGGAATGGGTGGACTGCCGCTGTTGCGAAGAGCGCAGTCATTGAAGTAAATATCAGCGCCGAGAATCTTGCTTCACCCAGCCTTGGGAATCCTTTGCCAGCAGCTCTCATACCCAGAAGCGCGGAGAGAACGCCGCCGGCCAGTGTGATGAGCAATACCGGCGCAGCCGAAGGTCGGATGCCGACAAATAGGGATGACAGCACGGCCCAGGCCGCAATCGCTGAATAGATTGCGTATTTCATTTTGCGGCCCGCCAGAAGGTAGCTAACAATCCCAGAAAAAAAGAAAGGGACCGTTGACGCAAAGCCCAGCATGAACAGCCCTATTTCCTCTGCCATGAATGTGGCAAACAGCAGCCCGGTCGGAAAGTAGCCGATCAGAACAGCAGAAACTGCTCCAAACAAGACGGTCTCAAGACCGTTCTTGTTCGGGCGGCTATCGATTTTCTTTGATCTCTCGCCTATCAGAAGTCCGGTAGATGCTGCAGCGAACAGCAACGTTCCCAGTCGGATTCCGCCGGCACCGTCCGGACCGGCATAGTAGCATTGCCGTGCGTCGCATAGATGGTAGAGTGAGTAAGCCAATACAGTGATTACGACTGCGATCAGGCCGGCGGTGAGGTAAAGTCTCGATCCGTGGAAAGCCCTGCCTAGTACAAACCCCAGTGCAAGCTCTGACGCCAGAAAGACCCAGAGGCGGGAGCCTGAGAACATGAAGAAAGAGGGCTCGCCAACCAGGTAAAGGTAGAACGTGAACGATTCGAACAGGACAGGCACAACGATCATCCCGGCGCAAACGAGAGCGACTGTTACGCGATTGCCTATCACCTCCATAACATCAGGGTGAGCAGATTTATCACTTGCTCACTCTTGGCGAGTCCCTAAAGTGACTCCTTCAGATGTATATCGCGCTTGAAATTCCGCAAAAGAACGATATTCGATATCAGCGTTCCTGCGAGGTGGGCCTGACCAGGATTTCATTCACGTTCACGTGACCTGGCGACTCTACTGCGAACAGGATGGCATTCGCGATGTCTTCGGCGCGCAGCGCTTCCATCTGCTTTGTCGCTTCAACAAATTTCTCCAGCGATTTGTCCGTTATCGTGTTTGTCAGCTCTGTTGCCACGACGCCGGGCTCGATGCAGGTAACCCGTATGTTCGCTCTCTGGCTCAGCTCCAGCCTGAGCCCTTCGCTAAGAGCAGTGACGGCATGCTTTGTGGCGCAGTAGACGCTGCCAGCGGGGAAGACTATTCTCCCGGCAACCGAGGAGATATTTACAATGTGTCCTGATTTCTTGCTCATCATGTGAGGGACCACTGCTGCTGTGCAGTACAGTACTCCCTTTATGTTGACGTCGATCATCTGCTCCCACTCGTCCACCTTCATGCTTTTGAAGAAGCTCAGTGGCATGAGGCCAGCGTTGTTGACGAGGATATCGACAGTGCCCCACCTCTTGACGACCGCATCCACAAAAGCGTCGCACTCGGCCTTTCTGGTAACGTCCAGCTTTTGAGTCAGAATTTCTCCCTCGTTCTTTGCAACTTCGTTTTCAAGAGATACCAGCCTGTCCATGCGCCTCGCCCCGGCAGCCACCCTGGCGCCTGCTTTCGACAGCGCAAGAGAAGTAGCGTACCCGATGCCGCTGCTGGCGCCTGTAACTATTGCCACCTTGCCCCGTATCATTCTATGTCATGGAAAAATGCTCGAGTTGTAATAATATCCTTTTGTCGTATGAAAAATTTAAGTATAGTACTCACTCTCCTAATGGCGTGAGCGATACGTGAGCCTGGACGACAAAGACGAGCTTAACTACCTGTGGACCAAAGTCAAGTTTGTCCAGAAATACATGCGCAAGACAGGCTCAACCTATGAGGTAGCCGAGCGCGAATTTCACGGCTGGATCGAAGGGCTGATGGATAGCAGGATAGAGCTCGCAAACAAGATGTTGAACTCCAGGCTCTAGACGCTTTGCTCCTGTTGCTGAATCTTCTTGTTTCTGGCCATAAACAGAAGCAGCGCGCCGAACATCGCGAGAACTATCGCAAGCCCCTGCGCGCCGCCATTTGGCACGGCGACAAAATATGCAATCGAAAATGCAAAGCACGTTATGGCTTGCAGAAGGAACGACACTGCCTGGCGCATCCCGGTTTTTTTGGCAATGTATCCGATTGCAAAAAAAGCTGCGGCAGGATAGATCGTCAGCAGGATAAATTGGTCTATGTCGATGCCAAGATGGACCATCGCAGCAACTCAAAATTAGGCGTGCGCTAATAATAATTTTCTTTTTGGCAACGAATGCTGAAGCTTGATGGCGATAACATGATTGTCCAGATCACGTCTGGACGTGCACTTCAAGGGCAGCGCCGCTTTCGATTATTGAACGCGCGTTTTCAAAAGGCAGGGTTGCAACGTCTTCCTGCTGGAAGGGACCGTACTTGTTCATGTCGACGCCAACGAATGACTCCATTGACTTGAGGAACCTGACGACTATCTGCCTGGATCGCACTTTGACTGAAATAGATTCCAGCACCTTCGCCCTTCCCTTTACTGTAGCCACGACAACCTCGTTTGACCTACGGTCAGATTCCCTTCTGCTGTCGAGCACGTACTTCTCCTCGTCCGTAAGCTTCGAGTAATCAAGAGGTTCGATGTTGGCGCGAATCTTTCGCTGCCGAATCTCTAGCAGAAGGCGGGCAGAGCCCGCGAGAAGATCTACCATACGATCCCTTATTTTTGCCTCGATACCCTCGTAGCCCTGTCCCCTGAGGCTGCCGACAGCTGCAGCTAATCTCTGATATGTGTCTGGTTCGATCGCCTGAAGGGAGCCTGATTCGAGTTCCGTTCTGAGCAGCCTGTAAACTTCCTTTAACGTAGAGCTACCGCCTACGGCATCGGGCTCACTGCTCTTTTGCTGACCAGACATTTTGGATCACCAACAATCCTTAAATTGTAGGATTCTAGAGTCCTACTTCTGGGGTATTCCAGTTGCCTTATAAATTAGTCGACGGCAGGATTGAGCCACAGACATTTTCCGCCGATGCAGTCATCAAAAAGCTCAAAGGGGACAACATCAAGTTCCTCGATCTTCAGTTCACCAGCCTCTTTGGAAGGTTTCATCACACTACGATCGACTCAAAGATGTTCCGCATTGAGGATTTCACCGACGGACTTCCAAAACTCGACGGCTCTTCGATCAGGGGCTTTACAGAGATCCAAGAGTCCGACCTTATTATCAGGCCTGACCCGTCTACCTACGCCACGGTACCCTGGATCGGCTCGCCTACTGCAAGGCTGATCTGCGACATTCTGAGCGGCGGCAGCAGGCGCGAAACATTTCCTCGCGACCCCAGGGGGATTGCGAAGAAGGCCGAAAAGTACCTCTCCGACCAGGGCTATGATACCTCCTACTGGGGCCCCGAGGTCGAATTCTTCGCCTTTGACAAGCTTGAAGTAAACACCATGACCCCCTACCAGGGGCAGAGCTATCACATCTCCTCCAAGGAGGCGCCCTGGTCCACCGACAGCGTGGGCTATGCGCTCAGGCTCAAGGAAGGTTACCTTCCAAGCGCTCCCGGGGACACCCTGATGGAGTACCGCAACGAATGCGTGGACGTCCTGACAAACAGCTTTGGCATCGTATGCGATGCGCACCACCATGAAGTGGCTACCGCCGGCCAGTGCGAGATCGACATCAGGTATGACAGCCTTGTCAACGCAGGCGACTCGGTCCAGAGCTACAAGTACATCGTCAAGAACATCGCAAAGAAGCACAACATGATTGCAACCATGATGCCCAAGCCGATAGCGCTTGACAACGGCTCCGGCATGCACGTCAACGTCAGCATCTGGAACAAGGGAAAGAACCTATTTTATGACTCGGCCGACGACTACGCCGAGATGTCCCAGATGGCGCGGTACTTTGGTGGCGGTATCATGGACCACGCCCATGCCATTGCAGCCATTGTGGCGCCCACTACAAACTCTTACAGGAGGCTCGTGCCGGGATACGAAGCCCCGGTCTATGTGGCGTGGAGCACCGGCAACAGGTCTGCCATAATCAGGATTCCCGCCCACTACAAGGGACCCAAGTTCGCGCACCTGAAGCGCATCGAGTTCAGGGCTCCTGACCCGTCGTGCAACCCGTACCTCGCATTTTCTGCCATTCTTGCGGCAGGCCTTGACGGGATCAAGAAGAAGAAGTCGATCGGCGACCCGGTCAAAGAGGACATTTTCAAGATGACTCCAAAGAGAAGGCGCGAGCTGGGAATAACGCAGCTCCCTGCCAGCCTGAGGGAAGCGTACGAGCAGCTGGAAAGCGATAACGCGTTCCTGAAGCCGGTATTCGACAATGAGACAATAGACAGGATAGTAGAGCATGAAGAAAAGGAGCACGTAGAGATCGCGGTAAGGCCACACCCCCACGAGTTCTCGATGTACGCCGACGTCTAGGCTAGAAGATAAAGACTCATTCAAAGAGAGTCCCAGAAAAGAATCCTGCAGGTGACTGGGAGCATGAGAGGGGCGGGAAATTCTGCAAATGGCAAGCGATATTGCAGGGCAGATGCAAACAGATAGCGTGGAAAGAAGAGCTTCAGGTGCCGTACTCGCATTTGCAACGATAGCCGCGTTGACGGTTTCTGCTGTTCAGGCGCATGCTGCCCAGATAGACGCGTCCTTGATCCCGGAATACGACAGAGCAGTTGGGACTTTCACCGGCACAAAACTTGTCCAAATTAGCTACGAACCTGGCAGTACCGTGTCCGATATCTTCAACGGCCGCACTGAGCGGATCGAATTTTCCATTGAAGGAACGAGCTCTAACGGCATTGGCGAGCTGATCGCCGCCGTCAACCGGGCCCTGCTTGAGGAAGAAAGCCCTGCCCAGATCACTGGCGCCAACATCACGTACTCTGGCGTGCTCAAGGGCTCGCCCGATAGGCTTCTGCTTACCTACCGTGTGGAGCTAACGTCGACGTTCAACGGCTTCAAGCTCGACCAGAATGCGACAGACAGAATCCCGATGGATATCAACTGGCGAGGGTTTACTGTCGATGGGCCGGTGGCCATAGAGTCCCCGGAGCTCGGCGTGGTGAACATCAATCAACCGATTGGGCTGCTTGAAGCCACATTCCCGGAATTTGCCGAAAAGCTCTTGGAGACTGAAGCGAGTTCTATAATGTTCGAGCCGATACTGGATTTCCAGGAAATAGGAGAAATGAGCATGGAAAAGTGGCACTTCCTGTTCGACCCCACGTTCTCGCAGGCCAGCTCTAAAGGAGTGCTCAAGGGCGACATCGGGAGGGCGAAGGTGCTTTCCGTGTATTCACTTGGAGAATGCAGCATCAGGGAGGGGTGCCCGCCTCCAAAAGAAGGCGATGCCAGCGTTACAGTGGACGGCACCCAGCTGAAGGTGCACATCACTACGCCGACGCCAAACTCGCAGATCGAGATCGCCGGCTTCACCAGCATTGAACAGGCAGGAGATCACCAGATACTCAGGGTGACCATGGATAACCCAGCGTTTGCCATCCCGTGGTTCACCATCCAGGTCCTGCTGGTGCTGGGCGGAATGATGGGCGCGGTCGCCATCTTTGTGCTGGTCAAGTCAAGAAAGTGACTGCTAGTATTTCCACTCGTCAGAGATCCCGGCCCACCAGGCGCGATAGGCTTTCGCATCGGCTCCGATCTCGTCCTTTATCCTGTGCTCAATAGAATAAAACATGTTGTCCAGCGCGTCATTGCCGCCGTCGGCGTAAAGCTCCACGCCGATTTCTTTGACCCGGGCCTTCTTTGCACCGAGGTCTGGAGACTGGGGGTTCTGAATGCAAAAGGTGAGAAGATCGTAGAGCTCCTCTTCGAGGTACGCGTCCACCTGAATCAGTCCAGCCTCTTGATGATGTGGTAGCCGAACTCCGTCCTGACCGGCTCTGACATCTGGCCCTTTTCAAGCCTGAACGCCGCATCTTCGAAAGGCTTCACCATCATTCCCCTGCCAAAATATCCAAGGTCTCCTCCCCTCTTGCCACTTCCCTTGTCGATGGAGAGCTCTTTGGCCAGGTTTGCAAAGCTTTCTCCCTTCTTTAGCCGTTCAAGGACTACAAGCGCTTCGCTCTGCTTCTGGACCAATACGTGGGAGCACTTGATCTTGTTTGCCATCCTTGGAAGATTCGGGCTGGCGGCGAATTAACTTTTTCCTTTTGGCGCCGGTAGCGCGTCGTGAAAAAACTTTGAATGTGCCTTCGATGACATAGTCAATACAATTTAGGGACTCTTGTTCGATATGCTTTCGGTGCGAAATCAAGATATAATCGCGTGCAATTAGCAGGAATAGATTGGCAGGCGAAGAAGAATCTGCGTCTTCCGCCTCTTCCATACCGTTTCCCACGCTGACGATCTTGTACCTGCCGGCAGAGGCTATGACGGTCGTGGATGACGTGAGCCAAAAGTACTCTAACAGCACTGTAGAGGATTGCGTCGGATACTTTCATGGAACCCAGAGGAAGTACAAGAAGATCACCATCTGGAGCCAGGGAATTGACAGCCTGTGGCTCAACGCTGTGGTTGCCAAAGTGAAGGAGCTGGCGGGCGTAGAGTTCGTCACGCTTGTGTCGGGCGGCATGATGTACGTTCTCTAGATTGAAGTGGGCTTGGGTTGATTTTTGGGCACGTCCGGTGTAGACGGGACAACATGCTCACCGCTGAACTCTAGCAACTCTTCAGACAGCGCTAGCCTATCTGCTCGGACAAAAAGGAAGGGGGAACCTATCAGATCCTGTGCTTATTCGATCTGAGAAATCTGTAGCCACCAAAGACAGCCAGAGAAGAGCCTACCAGCGCAATTGCGCCTACAGCGGATTCAGGTAGGACAAAGAACGAGCCGACATTGAGGTGGTGCGTGACGCCGTCGCCTCCAAGGCTCCCTGGCGATTCAAAGCATGCATAGATGTCTAATTCAGAATTTGCGGGCGTATCTGGCGGAATATTGATAGTGTCATCTACTGATCCGGATGGGCTTGGCAATAGCTGCAGATTGTCGTGGATTACGGCCGAGTCATCGATTATCGCAATTATTCTGACTCTGTTTGCTCCGGTACCGGTGTCTGTTGTTCCGGCTTCCACGTCAATAGAATCGCCGGGCAGATATGGAGCTGGAGTAAGAATTGTCAGCAAGTGCGAAGTACTCGGCTGACCCACATACTGTTCACATTCGCCCGGGACAAATGGCGGGGTATCCTTATCGGCGTATGACACTTGGAGCGAACTGCCTGCAGCAGTCACAATGGCAAAGCCTACCAACACGTAAACGATGTTTGTCAACGATCGCATTCCGGATTGAGAGGAGGAGCATCCCTATTTAACTGGGTATGGAACATCTTCGATGTTATTCCGGTTTTTTTTCTCACTGCTCACAGCCTATACTAAATCAGCTATCAATTCCCGGACATTTGGCAGTCAGATAATGACCCGAACTCCGGATATTCGCAGGGAATTTGCCGGAAGTAGTTCAATAGTTACGTGCCGGCCTTGGAAACAATAGCGATTTCGATGTAGCCTCAAATATGGGGCGCGACCATTATCAAGGCATGGAAGGGGAAGAAAAGATAAAGCGGTGTCCGATATGCGGATGTACCGAGCACAGGCTGATAGGCTGCGGGAGGCACTGGGGCAAACATAAACCCGGTCCGGGCGGCAGATGCGAAGAGCGTCACCTAAGCTCGTAAAGTGCCACAGAGAGCTTGAATGCAAGCCTGTCGTCCGTCGCCATCGCAAGCGGGGTGACGTATTTTTCGGTTTCTTCCTTGTACCTTGCAGCCCGCATCGCCTTGCCTTTCATGGAGCGCACTCCGTCCAGCCTGTCAGCGAGCTTGACGTACCTCGCGTCCTTTGGCGCCTGCGATATTTTCCTGAAGTACTGCTCCAGGATCTCCGCCTTTTCTTCCGCACTGACCTTTGGCTCCGTGGCTGCACTCACTATGGAATGGACGCGCTCGCCGTATTCTTTGAGGTCCTCGTCAGCAGCTTCCAAGGCGTCGTGCAGCAGAGCCGCGCAAGCGAGCTCGCAATCGCGCAGCTGGAGCTCCTCTACTAGGATCGTGGCCACCCTCAGCGCATGGTTGATGTACGGCTCGCTCTTGTTGAATAGCTGGCCCCGGTGGACCTTGGTGGCTAGTCCAAAAGCTCTGGTAAGCTTGACCACGTCATCCGTGTTTTCAAATGACTTTAGCAGCCTGGCAAAGCCGGCCTTTGGAAAATCAGTATTGTTATCCATGTTCAACAGCACCTCCTATGATGGCTTTTGTATAAAAATGGATGGGGGCAGCAGCCCGCAACGCATCACATACATAAGATATTGTACGAGAAAAATCTATTATCCTAGTGTGGCCAAGCTGAAGGTAGACATGAGAATAGGTAGGGCGACGCCTGCCGCCGTGATTGGGCTGCTATTGGCAGCATCTGCTGGCATAGTTCCGGCAGGCGTTGCCGAGGACGGGATTACGTTTGAATCGTGGGATTTCCGAGCCTCAGGCAACATTCTCGCCATGTCCACCTTGAAGGATGTTACAAAGGACAAGGTCGATGACCTTGTTGTTGCTGCTCTAGATAGATCGATTTACCTGGTAGACGGAGTAACCGGAGAGAAGGTGTGGAACTATACTGCCAATAAATACTATAACTGGTATGCGATAGCCTCGTCGCCGGCCATCGACGCCAATGACAACGGCAAATCAGACGTTTTTGTTAGCACAAAAGACAGGCTTGTCATGCTTTTGGACGGGGATAAAGGTGAGCAGCTGTGGGCCTTCAACGTTACCGACAGCCTTTACACGCCGGGGGGAGCCTGCTCTCTCTCTTTGCGCTCAATTCACATAGCCTCTGATATCAACCGGGACGGGGTGCTAGACGCCGTTGCCGTGTCCGGCTCTGGCGACGGCTGTCCGCAGAACGACAAGTTTACCGTGCTTGCGCTGAGCGCGAAGACCGGCGATACCCTCTGGGAATACGTGCACGACGAAGACTACCATGGCCTGAAGGACGGGACAGTGGGCAGCAGCCCAGCGGCGGTCGTGGACTTTAACGGCGATGGCACCAAGGATGTTGCTATAGCAGACGACCAGGGAACCCTCCATGTTATTAACGGGCTAACGGGCAACGAACTGCGAAGCACAAAGCTGGGCGTATTTGGCGCAATCTGGAACTTTGTCTGGATCCCGGACATCTCTGGTGACGGGCAGCCCGACGTCATGGCTTTTGAATTCATCGAAGGAGCTGGCGGGCCCGACTACGCCAGCATAGACGCTATAGACCTGATACACACGAGCGTGATCTGGCAGGCCAAAATAGGAGATGGGCTGTACAATGGGGGAGCCCTTTACTCTGGCGCGTGGGTTAACGATACCGCCTCTTTTGGCGCCACGAGCGCAACAACCTATTTCGCTGTCACACAGAGGATTGACGACGCTCTCGACCTGGTCCTTCTCGACGCAAAGACAGGCCAGCAGAGCTGGAAGTTCCGCCTTGGAGAGGAGCAGAGCAGAAATGATCTGGAAAAACGGTATCCAGTTGCCAGGATTGCAGATTCATCAGGGCGCAATAACGACGAGCTGGCAGTCGGATCGATTGACTCGAGGCTCCACTTGCTTGACCCCGCCAGCGGCGCGACAATATGGTCCCATGCAATCAATGGCGAGATCAGCGGGATAACATTCATCCCTGCTCAGCAGGGCCAGAAGTATATTCTGGTTGAGGACGTGTATTTCGGGGTTCGCGCACTCTCCAGGCAGACCACAATAGCGACCGAGCTTTCGATAGAGTCTTCGTCGAAAACGGTCATCGAGTCATCCAGGCTGGTAATAACTGGCGCGATCTCTCCTCCGTTCCCCGGCGAAATAGTGCAAATACGCTATGTGGATCCTTCCGGATCCGTGACTACAAAGTCGCTGGTGCTGGACAGAGATGGGACGTACACGGACGTGACCGAGCCGGAGAAGATAGGCAACTGGAAGGTGAGCGCAGAATTCAAGGGTGAGGGTTTCTACCTTGACTCAAAGAGCCCGACAATTGGCTTTACGGTAATAGAGGAGATAGAGGCCTCTGTATTTACGCTGAGGGTCATGGGAGACAATCAGGCCGAGATATCGTATCCAATAGTGTACCGTATCGACGGCGGTCAGGTAATTGCCATGGGAGTAGATATAGAGGACAAATCGCTGGAGATCGCAATCAACCCCATGTCGTCGGACGGCGGCCTGTTGATCGTTGAGCTCCCAAGGAGCGTAATTGATGCTGCGGGATCCACGTACCAGGTCTTTCTGGACGGCAGGGCCGCAGATTTCGAGGAAATAAAGGCTGACAGCGGCGTGCGCTCACTGTCGATACCTTTTGAAGAGAACTCGAATCGGGTACAGATAATCGGAACCTACATAGTTCCAGAATTTTTGGCGTTCGCTCCGGCCGTGCTTGCGGTAGTAATGGCTATTGCTATTGCTGTCAGCATGCGCGGCAGGCTGAACCCGAGAGTGTAGGACCACCTCAAGATTCGGGCGCCGTTGGGGAGGCTCGGCTCACGATCCCGAAAAATGTAAAAACCATGAAATTTATGGATGCCTCTGCATGGCTGCTACCAAATAGAGGCGTCTGTGCAAGATTCCTCTACATGCTAGACGACGAGCGAGAGCTGTCGTCCATGCTTTTGTAC
>JBOGQL010000034.1:0-4801 GCA_050748985.1 Nitrososphaera sp.
GCTCGCGTTCTGGATCAACGCCTACAACGCCTACACCATCCAGCTCGTCAACGCGCACGGCGAGCGCGAGTCGATCCGGAACATCAACCGGGGCCCATTCGGCATCCGCGCCTACGGGCCGTGGCGGGAGCCGATCGCCCTGGTGGGCGGCACGGCCTACGGCCTCGATCACATCGAGCAGGAGATCATCCGCCCGGAGTTCCGGGAGCCGCGCATCCACTTCGCGCTCGTCTGCGCAGCGCTCGGGTGCCCGCCGCTGCGGAGCGAGGCCTACGCCGGCCCGCGGCTCGAGGACCAGCTCGAGGACCAGGCCCGCGTCTTCCTGCGCCTCTCGCCCGAGAAGAACCGCGTCGACGTCGCGAGCCGCGCAGTCTACCTGAGCCCGGTTTTCCGCTTCCGCGACTACGAGGAAGACTTCGGCGGGAGCCGCGAGAGCGTCGCCCGGTTCATCGCGCGCTACTACCCGCCCGGGCCGGAGCGCGACCTGCTCGAGAGCGGGCGGTGGACGAAGTGGGAGTACACGGACTACGACTGGGCGCTCAACCGCCAGGAGAAGGAGGCCGGGCGATAGTGCCGTCCCCTGCACGGCGGGGTGTGGATCAGCGCACCTCCTCTGCCCGCAGGCTCTTCCGCACCGCGCGCAGGGCGCGGTGCACGCGGGTCTTCATGGCGGTCACCGAGACCCCGGCCCGCGCCGCCGCCTGATCGAGCGAGTAGCCGTCGAGCTTCGTCAGTACGAGCGCCTCCTGGTACTTCGGCTCGAGGCCCTCGAGGAGGCTCGCACCGTCGAGACGATGGGATGGGTCTGCCGGCTCGGCCGCGACGACGGGTTGCACCTCGTCGGCTCCCGTGTCACCGACAGGTCGCTGCGCTCGTTGCCGTCGCAAGAGGTCGATCGCCTTGTGCCGCACGATCGTGAAGAACCAGGGGCGGAACGACCGACGAGGGTCGTAGGTGTGGCGGGCGCGGTGGATCGCGATCAGCGAGTCCTGGACGCAGTCCTCGTAGAAGTCCGAGGCGCAATCGTCCCGGAAGCGGGCCCGCAGGTAGCCCGCGATCGCCGAGGCGAGCTCGGCCATGAGCCTCTCGTAGGCCCCGCGATCGCCCGCCTGGGCCCGGCACATCCATGCCGACCAGCGAGCCTCGGCTCGGCATCGATCGACGAGGTGATCCGGAGACGCTCGCCCGACCCGGCTCCGGGATCTCGCCCTCCACGTGGTTCGCCTCGAGACCCGGGAGAGAACGGACCGTCGCATGATCCAGTCTCCTTTGCCAGAGCGGTGGGCGACGGAATACCTGGTCGAAGCCATCGTTGACAATCAGGAAACTCTAGGAAAGACTGTTTCTATATCGAGAACGAGAGGTCTCGATGGACCGCATGACCGCGATGGTCGTCTTCGCCCAGGTGGTCGAGGCGGAGAGCTTCTCGGGGGCGGCGCGTCGCCTCGGCCTCTCGAAGTCCTCGGTGAGCAAGCACGTCACGCAGCTCGAGGACCGCCTCGGGGCGCAGCTCCTCCACCGCACCACGCGGCGGCTGTCGCTGACCGAGGTCGGGCGCGCCTTCTACGAGCGCTGCGCCCAGATCGTGCGCGAGGTGGAGGAGGCGGAGCTCGAGGTGGGCAACGCGTACGAGGCGCCGCAGGGCCTGCTCAAGGTGAACGCGCCGATGAGCTTCGGCCAGCTCCGGCTCGCCCCCGTGATCGCGGAGTTCCTCGGGCGCCATCCGAAGGTGCGCGTCGAGATGGTGCTCGACGACCGTGTCGTGAACACCATCGAGGGTGGCTTCGACGTGACGATCCGCGTGGCTCGCGCGCTCGCGGACTCGAGCCTGATCGCACGGCGCTTGGCCCCGAACCGCGTCGTGGTCTGCGGCTCTCCCGCCTACCTCGCGCGCCGCGGCGTCCCCCGTACGCCAGCGGAGCTCGTCCGGCACGATTGCCTGCTCTACACGTACCTCGCGTCACGGGACGCCTGGCACTTCGTGGGACCCGAGGGCGAGGAGTGGGTCTCGGTCTCGGGGAGCTTCCGCGCGAACAATGGCGACGCGCTGCGCGAGGCCGCGATCGCGGGGCTCGGTCTGGCGCAGCTCCCGAGCTTCATCGTGGGCGCCGACCTGGCGCGCGGCGCCCTGCAGGCGGTACTCGTCGCCTTCGAGGACCGCTCGACCGCGATCTGGGCGCTCCACTCTCCCACACGCCATCTCTCGACCAAGGTGCGCGCGTTCCTCGACTTCCTCGCCGAGCGTTTCGGACCGGAGCCTCAGTGGGATCGAGCCGCGGCGCCGAGCCGACGATCCAGGCGTGCATGACGACGGCGCGCTCGAGGCGGCAAGCGGCCGAACGCTTCCCGCCACGCGGGCGTCCGCGCGCCGCGTACTCGACGTCCCGCCACTCCGCGCGGGGGTCAGACCGCGTGGTTCCCGCGCGAGAGCTCGCGGGCGACTCTCGTCACTTCGTCCTCATCCTCGTCCCACACGTAGAACCCCCGCCCTTCGGCCGCGAAGCCCCGACCGTGAGGTCGCACGCGGAGCCGGGCGCCTGCTCCGCCGTGGTTCGGCTTGGCGGCCGCGTCTCGCGGCGCGTCGCCTCGCAGGTCGCGAGCTCGCCTTCTCCTCAGCACGACGGCTCCACGTCCAGGTACGCCTGGACGAAGGCCAGCTGAGCGACCCACGCCGCCTCTTCCTCGCTCC
This sequence comes from Nitrososphaera sp., assembly GCA_050748985.1. Taxonomy (GTDB): domain Archaea; phylum Thermoproteota; class Nitrososphaeria; order Nitrososphaerales; family Nitrososphaeraceae; genus Nitrososphaera. The sequence goes on from JBOGQL010000034.1 coordinate 2,690, forward strand.
CGCAGAGGCCCAGGGCCGCCTCGTAGAGCGTCGGAAACACCTCTCGCATGGCCACTTCGTATTCCGGCATCGATCCCCCCGTCTCCCCGAACGAACTCCTCGTAGATCCAAGGCTCAGCGCGACATGCAGGAAGCGATGCGCCGCACGACGCCCGTCTGACCGAAGGGCGTACCCGTCGCGTTCGCGAGCAGATAGATCTCGCCCGCCGCATCTTCCCCGAAGCCGAGCACCGAAAGCCCCGTCGGCCCGTCGAGCTTGGGCAGCCGCACAGTGCAGCTCGCGTCGAACAACTGGAACTCGCGCACAAGATCGCGCGGACCGCGGCCACGTGAGCGGGAGCGCTCCGGCGTGATCAGGAAGAAGAGACGGCCCTCGCTGAAGCTGCCGGTGGCGAAGTCGAAGACCCTCGAGAAGTCGCCGAAGACGTAGCGGCCGCGCAGCTGCGGGACGGAGCGGCCCCGGTACACGAAGCCGCCGATCACGGCGCGCCCCTCCTCCGGGTTGTCGTACTCCGCGATGGGGTCGATCACGTTGCCCGGCACGTTGCCCGGATCCACGCGCGTCGCAACCCCCACGCCCTGCGTCCCGTTCTGCGTGAAGAAGGCCGAGCCCTCCTTGCGCGCCCAGCCATGGTTTCCGCCGGCGACGACGACGTCGATCTCTTCGAGGTTGTTCTGGCCGACGTCGCCGACGAAGAGCTCTCCCGTCGCGCGGTCGAAGGAGAAGCGGAACGGGTTGCGGAAGCCGTAGGCGAAGATCTCGTCGCAGAAGCCGTCGCTGCAGCCTTGCGAGCCGCCAAGGGGACCCGCCCCGAAGTTGTCGACGAAGGGGTTGGTCGGCGGGATCCCGTACTGGCCGTTCGGAGCGCTGCGCCCGAGCGGGTCGAGGCGCAGGATCTTGCCCAGCACGTTGCGCGGCTGCTGACCGTTGCCGTCACCGTGGCCTCCCGTCGGGAAGACTCCGAAGACGAGCGGTCCGCCGCGGTCCGTGTCGAGGTCGTCGGCGGAGCCGCCATCACCGACGGAGACGTAGAGCAGGCCGTCGGGTCCGAAGACGAGCCCGCCGGCGTTGTGGTTGAACTGCGGGTGGTCAAGGCGCAGCAGCACGCGGGAGCTGCCGGGAAGCGACGTCGGGTCGCCGGGGGAGGGCACGAGCCATTCGCGCACCACGTTCTGGTGGTCGGCGGGAAAGCCGGAAGAAAGCGTCGAGAAGTCCGCCTTCCCGCTGACGGGCTCCGAGGTATAGGTGTAGAGCAGGCCGTTCGCCACGTAGTCGGGGTGGAAGGCGAAGCCGAGGAAGCCCCGCTCGTCGAAGCTTCCGGGCCCGAGGACGCCGAGGGGAACCAGCAGCCCCTGGAGATCCAGGAACACCGACGTCCTGCCGCTCGCAAGCTCGATGGCCCAGAGCACTCCGGGCTGATCGGAGACGTAGAGGCGACCCGGCTCTCCGGGCGCAGGCGCTCCCCAGTTCGGCGCAGTGAGCCCTCCCGCGATCGGCTCCAGCCGAATCCGAAGCCGGCCTTCTTCGACGGGCGGCGCGAGCCGCTCCGCGTGCGCCGCGGCCGTCGCGAGCAGCGTTGCGCCCGCGATCGCGAGCGCACGAACCAGGAATCGCGAGTGCGACCTTCTCATCGAGGAGACCTCCATCGATCGTCGAACCCAATACGCTCGAGGACGCGGCGCGGTTTCGCTCCGAAGCGCGAACGGCAGACGCGGTCGGGAAACAGACCGATTCCCCGCATGCACCAGTCGTCGCGCTACTAGCCCGTCTCTCGAACCCGAGACTCTGGTGTGCCCGAGCCTCCTCCGCGGTACCTGACGAGATCCGCGTGCTGCAACCTTCGCGGCGCTGAGCGCGTATCGATGACAGCGCACCCGCGCAGCCCGGATGAACCCAGCGGAGGGAGCGTGGCTTCAGTAAGGATCGAAGGCCCGCAGCGCCGGCTCTCACCCCGTGACGCGAGCTTCCTCTACCTGGAACGATCCCACTCGCCGCTCCACATCGCGTGCATCGCGATCGTCGACGGCACGTCTCTCGGACCGCGCTGGCCACGCGCATCGAGAGCCGCCTCACGCGGATGTCGCGCTACGCGCAGCGCGCCGTCCCCGCCC
>JBOGQL010000035.1:0-3143 GCA_050748985.1 Nitrososphaera sp.
GGCTAGCACCGACTCGATGGTCCCGCGCGAGTCCTTGGGCTGCGGTTCCTCCATGCCTACTTCCTTTATTACGTGCCTCCATCGCGGGAGGTGCCTCCATTCATGCCTCAGCAAATAAGCGAGAGCCTTCTCACCCATCTTCCTGTATGGAAGGTGAACCGCGAAGAAGTCGATGTGGTCTGTTATGGACTCGCCGTCTTTCAATTTTATCAATCCGGACTCTATTGCCCTCTTCTTGTATGCGTCAAATGCCTTTCTTACAGAAATTAGGTATAGAAGGTTGGAATAGCTGCCATTAACAAATGGCGTTTCCTTGCCAAAGGGACGGTAAAAGTCATATTCGTTCTTTATCGTTGTGGAAGCGACTTTGGGATCAAATGCAAGAAGCCTTGGATTCTCCTTGATCAGAAGGGCGACCGCACCTGCTCCCTGGGTGTACTCGCCAGAAGAGCCAAGGTCATACTTTGCAATGTCACTTACCACTACAACAGCAGCTTTGCCATTATTTTCCTCAGCCCTTATCCAGTTGGCGTTGTCGTTAAGAGCATAAGAACCGCTCACGCAGGCGAACTTGCATTCAATGCCACCGGCGTGCTCAAATGAACTTTCGCCGTAGATTTGCTCAAGCATACCAATCACAAATGAATTCATGGCTTTTGATTCATCCAGCGAAGATTCGGTTGCAACGTACAGCCTTCCTATATCCTCCGGATGCAGCCGGTTCCTCTGCATCAGCCTCAGGCAGGCATTAGAAGCCATGCAGGCAGAATCCTGATTGGTGTCGGCAATAGCCATCTTCTTGATTCCTAAACCGTACTCGAGTTTTTGTGGATCAATGCCCCGCGCTTCGGCAAAATCCTTGAAGTCGAGGTAGAGTTTAGGAACATAGATAGCCAGATCATCGACCCCTACGACTGGCATACGGCTATCCGTGCCAGCCATAGTCATTTAAAGTTATTTCTAGAAGTAATTGACAAACCCATGTTATTTTATTTGAGTTTCTAAAGGAAAATTCGTCATGAGACGTGCATCTCTGCGTACGATTTACTGAGATATCTGGAACTTGACCTTGAAATCTTGAAACCGGGTGTATAACGCACTAGATTTTGGACATTCTACCGAATGTTTTATATTTTGTATCAGTTATCCAGCACAAAGGAATGGCCCATGAAGAGAGGAATTTCTTGCAGAGACTGTGCGAGTCAGTCCTCGGCGCCGACAAAAGCGTAAGGTTTGCAGGCATTGTTGACAATGAGGGTAAGCTGCTTATTGGCCGCTACCGGGAGGACATCCCTTGCCCCCTGATCAAGGCAAACTCGGAGGCTCGCGATCCGAAGGCAAAGTCTTTTTACAGCGCCTATCAGGCACTTTCCATCAACAAGAAATTCGAGCCCGATCTGGGCCAGATACGGTTTCAGGTAACAGAGTTTGACGGGGTGACGCTAGTTTCGGTGCCCCTCACCGCCCAGAACGACAGGGTCTTGTGCATTTCACTGGACGCGCCGACGTTCCATGAAAAAGTCATCCCCAAGATTCTGGACATCGTGGGCTAGCTCGAGCATCACATTTAAATTGTCATTCTGCACGACTACCAGGTACATCGACCAAACCGATGGGGAACAAACTGTCTGGTCGGGGCGCAGGTGAGAATAAACTGCGCTTCGCCAGACTCTTTTCTATGGAACGGTTCTGATGTCCATATCGTCGTAAGCATCTTTCACCGCAAGAAGGAATAGATCGTCTTCGTATATTAGCAGCCAATCCTTGACGCCAATTACAGGGAGCCTTCGTACGAGAATCTTGCCGCTTTCGTTCAATGTTGTGATTATGTATGCAAATCGAGGCTTGCTTCCTCCGAGCTTAAAGAGGGTTTCCTGAAGCTCGATGCCAAGGCGGCCCCCTTCAATGTTCACCTTGACCATGTCGCCGTGCCTGTTTTCCACCTTGGCAGTGACATAGCTCTGTCCCACGTCGAACCGATCTATGTGCAGGAAGACCTTGTTAGCAGCCGAAGAGGTCTCGGGCAGTTCTTTGTAGAGAGATTCTGAGAGTTTGTCATAGAATACTAGCATTATTTCGGCCCTATGCCAGAAATGTGGCTTGCCTTTCTGAATCTCTGCAACAGAATTATCGTACCAAGAATACCAGCGGCAGCGATTATCACTCCCCCTGGAAATTCAGGGACTACTACGACACCACGAGCAATGCCGTTTCGGGTCTTATCCACGGGCTGGCCATCCTGCACAAGTCCCTTGACTTCAACCTCGACCCTGTAATCCCCGTTGCTCGGGAAATCTATCGACTGCGTATCGGTACCTGCTTCAGCCGTGAGATCCGGGCTCTTGTAAACCTCGTTGCCTTCCATGTCGATAATTCGCATTCCATAGATTACGTCGGCATCCCCGAGCTTTTCTCCAGAAAACGCGTCAGAAAAGTCGAGCTTGACATTTGATTCGGCGGCCGCGTCTAGCGGGTTGGGAGTCCATTGCACTGCGACGTCTATGCCTCCTGTATCCGTGGCCATTTCTGTCGTCGTCCGCACGGGAGCGTCTGCTGAGGGGGTCAGAGTGAAAATCATTTGTGATGCGCCATCCGGTACCTTCTCAGCCAGGCTGATGATGTCGTCCCTGTTCAATAGATAGTGTAATACAAGATCGCTTTCAGATGAGTAAGGATCCAGCTGGATCTTGCTACCCGATATCGGCGAATCATTAACATTGGCGGAAAATGACATCGAGTCCCCTATCCCTGTCATCGACTTGGGGATCTTCACCTCTTCGTGAACAAAAAAGTTTGTCTGACGGATCCTGTCAACGTTCCAGTCAAAAGGCATGGCCCAAGTGAAAGTCTTCTTGCTCTCATCAAAGCTGAAATTCTCGACTTGGTCGTAATACGATATAATAGTGGTACTGTAACTGACCCCTGCATATTGGACTTGCTGATTGAATACGTCGCCGACGCTAAGCCAAGAGTCAAATTTTGGGACTTGGTCGTCACTGAATAATTCTCGGATGCTATCGACCCCGAGGATCTCGACTCTAAAATGATACAGACCGCCTTCGAGAAGAATAGGTCCTCTGATTTTTATCGTTCCCCCGGGGTCCGCTACCCAGGCATTTATGAATTGTTCCTGCGTTGCAAAA
>JBOGQL010000036.1:0-3001 GCA_050748985.1 Nitrososphaera sp.
GTGCTTTGCATCTAGCGACACGAACGTTTGTGTAAGCGACGGGATATCGAATCCCTCCATTGATTCCGGTTTTGTCAAGATCTGCTCTGAATATGCACGAAACAATAACATCCTCTTCTCTGGGTCAAAATCTGAAATTACTTCAAGCCAGGTCTTGACTAGTACTGCGAGCTTCGCGGGATTCATGGCTGGTGCAGCTGCCAGTGCGAGATCTATCACTTCGCGCCTTTCAGCTTCTGTCATTGCAAAGAATTCCTTCATCCGGCTCTGAAGCATGGGCTTTCGCAAAAAATCAGGCAGATTCGCAAGGATCAGTATGATGTTGCCTGCTGCGCCCTGGTGATTCTCCACACACCGTATTCGGGCAGAAGGGGAATTTAATCCGTCGCTCAGCAGGAATAAATATCCACACATTACGAGAACAATCGAGAAATGCCGTGCCTTGTAACCGTCGGCGGGTTCTACGGCGACGAGGGAAAGGGAAAGATAATTGCATACCTTGCAAAGAAGGACAATGTTGCAATGGCTGTCAGAGGAGGTGTCGGGCCGAACGCGGGGCACACGTTCGCCTTTGAAGGCAGGACCTACAAGGTTCGCATGCTGCCAAGCGCGGCGCTCAATCCTACTACAAGGCTGTTGATTGGGGCGGGGGTACTTGTCAACCCGGAGGTTCTGCTCAGCGAAATAGCGACGTTTGGAGCAGAAGACAGGACTTTTGTTGACGGCCAGTGCGGAATAATCGAGAAGTCGCACATAGAAAGGGACAAGAGCGAGGATCACCTCAAGAGCAAGCTCGGCACAACCGGCACCGGCACTGGGCCGGCCAACTCGGATAGGGCTCTCAGGGTTCTGAGGCTTGCCCGAGACATCCCCGAACTGTCGCTTTACATCGAAGACGTCAGCAACTCGCTCAATTACGCATTAGAAAGCAACGAGCGGATAATAGTAGAGGGCACACAGGGGACCTGCCTTTCGCTATTCCACGGGGGCTACCCTTACGTTACATCGAAAGACGTTACTGCGTCAGGGATTTGTTCAGATGTCGGCATAGGTCCGAAAAGGGTTGATGACGTTCTTGTGGTGTTCAAGGCGTACGTAACCCGGGTTGGTGGGGGGCCGCTCCAGAATGAGCTGAGCGAAGATGAGGCGAAAAGGCGCGGGTGGATAGAATACGGAAGCGTGACAGGCAGGCAGAGGAGGGCCTCTCCATTTGACATGGATCTTGCAAAGAGGGCAGTCAGAATAAACAGCGGGACTCTGCTTGCCGTCACAAAGCTCGATGTGCTGTATCCGGAGTGCGCGGGGGTAAAAGAATTCGGCAAGCTGCCGTCAGAAGCGCGAAAGTTCATTGAAGAGATCGAAGGCGAGACGGGGCTGCAAGTTGCACTGATCGGAACAGGCCCAGATCTCTACGATGTTATAGATCGCCGATCCTGAATTGCCACAAGCGCCTTGAGCAAATCCCTGCAGGATCGCATGTCATGTAGCAGAGCTTTCTTGTCTGCCGATGAAGGATCTATTCGATCAAGCACCGATAGTGCAGCAGATATCTTGACGTCGGCTTTGCTTCCAATTTTGCGGGGCTGGGGCTGACCTTCCAGGTCGTAACGCAGCTTCAGATCCAAGATGGCGTACTCGATCGCAACATACGCGCGCCAGAGCGCAGCTCTGTCCGGTTCAGTATCCGAAGAGAGAATCGTCCTTGCGCGGTTGACCAGTTCCTCAACCCGGTCACTCGTCTTGTTCAACGTTTGCCGTACCGCCGACGGATGACTTTAATAATGTACTTCTTTACAGTATTGCGACTTGCTCCTCAAGGCTCCCTGCTACATCGCGCTTGCGGGAATCAAGGATTTTGGGAGGCTTGTTTGTGCGCTTGAGCGGACGCCGCTGCCTGCATTCTCCCTTACCTTTAACAAGGAATCTGTGTTAGCGGTGCAGACCGACATCATCAATGGAAGGGCAGTGATTTATTACGCGCGAATCGAGCCCACCCACGGTCAGTACCTTGCGTACAGGATATCCGCTGGCGTCGAGGAAGTTTTGCTGGCGGATTCGGTGGGCAACCCAACTTTTGTATACTCGCCCATACTCAACGTGGAGAGGTTTCCAGACACACTCACGAAATCCGCCAGGGTCGACAAAAAGTCAGGGTACATTGTGATCAAGCTGAAAGACCTTGCCAGCGTGGCCAAGGTGGCTGCCTACAAGACGATGTACGACGAACCGCCGCTGCCGCTCTTCATGTTCAACGAGCGGGATGGCAAGTTGATCCTGGGAGCACCGATGAGTACGAACGACAACGAATCAATATCATATTTTTATTACGTGGAACTTGATGGACAAGAGCCGAAAGAACAATTCCTTCGCTACTCAAGCCTAAAGAACGAGCAGCCTGTGTTCTCGTCGAGAGTGGACGAGCACGGGTATGTTTACCTCAAGGTGATAAGGCTGCAAGGGGATCATCCGCTGGTCAAGACATATGACTAGGCCTTTCAGAGAAAGGATAGCGTCAGCAGCATCAGAAAAGGAAAGCAGAATAGTCCTTGCCGTTGATCCGCCGTCCGGTGTCGCAAGCCCAAAAGAATTTGCAGAAAAAATGATCTCAGGAGTGCAGGAATATGTCTGTTCAATAAAAATCAATTTTCATCTTGTACTCCCGCTATCTGGCCCTGAAATCGCGCAGATAAATCGGCTCGCCCATTCCTTTGCCCTGCAGTCCATCGCAGACATCAAGCTCAACGACATAGAGAATACAAACTCAGTCGCACTCGATCACCTGCTGGGCAATATGGGGTTTGACGCCGTAATAGTTAACCCGATCATTGGCCAATCCTCGCTGACGTCCCTCGTCAAGAAGGCTCACAACTTGCACGCAGGCGTTATTGCGCTTGTCTACATGAGCCAACCCGGTGCCCGGGAGGGATACGGACTCAAGATTTCGGACGGCAGGAATAGGCGTCCACAATACGAGATATTCCTAGAGAGAGCTGCCAGGACC
>JBOGQL010000037.1:0-2929 GCA_050748985.1 Nitrososphaera sp.
GGGCTCGAGTCTGGACCCCTCAAGCGATCAGACAAATCTGCTCACGACAAAGGTCGGAATCGACGCAACTGCCACAATGCAGAAACCGAAAGAGAGATTTGAAATCGCCATTATTCCGGGAGAAGAAAAACTAAGACTCCAGGATTATCTATAGAATCTGAACAAGGGAATAAATAGCCTTGCGTAGTAAGCTTGGGAGTTATGAAGCCTAACAATTTTGCAATGAAGGATTGGCATCTTGAACATGTCGAGAAGGTGATCATTCGTTTTATCAGAGGCATTTCTCCGGACGCATCTTCTTTTGAAAAGCGTAACTACAAGAAGTACAGCACGGTTTCAAGCTGTGCCAAGCAAATAGAGTACGACATCAAACATGGTGTTACCATGGACGAAGTATTGAGCGTTGTCCGAAGGATCAGGCACGACAAGCAGTACCGCGAATTGCAAAGGAACCCAGAGTCCTTGCAGAGACTGGACGAACTCGAGAGGCAGATTGCGGCTCCAAAGAAAGTGGCGACCGCGTGGTACTAGCGGATGTCAGAGTATCGCTTTACAGACGGCAACCTAATTGTTCTATACGCGGTTTACAAGGGCAAGTCGGCAGACGGCGCGCTTCCTGACTATGTTCTGGAAAGGGTCAAGGTTTGCCTCGAGACGCATGGAATGGTGATGCATTCAAGGCCCGACAAGCACAAGACGATGGTCATAATAGTAGGAGATCCAGGATCAGCCGAGAAGGTGAAAAAAGCGCTATTGAGCGGCGGCGTTGATGAAAAGATAATTGCCATCGACTCGGACTCAAAAAATATGGCACAAACTTTTGACAGGATCCTTGGGTTGGTGAAGCCAAAACCCAATCCGCCTTTCATCTATTTCATAGGTTCGGTCTGGCTCCACGACATCTTTGATTCGACGGTCATATCCAAGATGAAAGGCTATCGCGTTCAGTTCTATGGAGCACTGGATCACCGTCCCGTGGCAGAGGTTGAAAATGAAAAGTCGCTTGACGTGCCAAAGAAGGGCATCGAATACTACAAGAGGAAGGTAAAGAACCAGGCGGTCGACTTGCTTCTTAATGTAATATTTCCAGACAATCCTGCCAAGTCTTAGGGGAGTAGCCTTGATGCATACACTTTCAGGATTAAATGTTGCTTTCTACCGAACCGTGAACCACTGCTTCACCTGTGTTCTTTCGGACTAAGATTTTAATAGCCTCCTCAAGCTCGGCTACTACTAGACTCGCGCGGTCATCGTCTAGTTTGGTCTAGGACACTGGCCTTCCATGCGCTGCTGGCGCGAAGATAGCCCGTAACCCGGGTTCAAATCCCGGTGACCGCACCCCTAGTTCTATAATTCGTCTGAGAATTGCTTTGTCTCTAATGTAGTGGCCGATTCTATGAACGCGCTGCCTCTAATGCTCCAATCTATCTGAGTGCTGTTGCTCATGATCTTGCTGAACGTTTCAGCTCCTGAATCGGAATACTTGTAGAGAAACAGATGTCTAAGCGGAATAGAATCTCCCGGGAACAGCGCCGGTCTGCCGTTGACCGGGACGGATTCATACGAGAGAACACTAGTGCCGATCGAGGCTCCATCCGCAAAGAGTTCGTACTCAATCCTTGAGGTCGTCAGCGTGAAGTTGTTCAGATTGGTGAGTGTTAGTGTCAGCTCTAGGCTCAGTTCCTCCTCGCCGGCGGTACTAGGTTTGAGAGCTACTTTTGTGAGTTCGAAGCTCACCTTGTCGAGATCGATAGGCGTTCGAACGATGAGAGGATAGAAGATTATTGCAAGGGCCACGGCGACAATAGCTCCAATAAGGGCGAGCCTTCTCGGACCAATTATCAACTTTCATAGTAGCTGCCCGGTGAGCGGATTAAAACCTTTCTGGGAATCTGATTGCGCCTGCAGCGGCGAGCTTTGCAGCATCGATAATATAGCGCAAAAGAAGCAAAGATTCGATGGCTGTTGAAGACGGCCTAGTCACATGGGTCCACTTGTTATGCGCGTCAATCTGGGTTGGCGGTTCCATCTTCATCGGAATAGTGTTGGTTCCAGTTCTAAAATCCTACACCAAAACGGTCGAAGAATTAGTGACCTTGATGGTCAAGATAGGCAGGCGTTTTAACAAGATCACCGTTCCTGCGTTTGCCATACTTATTGCTAGTGGCCTGTTCAACTCGCGCGCATTCTTCGGTGACCCCGGCGCTCTTGTAGAGACAACCTATGGTGTGCTACTGTTGACAAAGATAATACTTGTGATCGGGACTGTTGGTACGTACATCGTACACGTTAGGATACTCAACGCCGAGTTGGAACGAAAGATAATCTCCGGTTACGGCGGCAGCGTCTATGTGCAGTCAGTGAGGTCCAAAATAATTCACCTTGGCAGGATCATAGTCGTGCTTTCAGTCGCAATACTCTTGCTTGCCGCATTCCTTGACAGCGGCGGGTTCTAGCCTTCCAGTTCGACGAGATGGTATCCGTTCGGCTGCCTTGACACTCTGTAATTGCAGCCAACGATCTTGCTTGCGACCTGCAGGTTAGACTGCAAATGCTTCGTGACACGCACAGTTTGGAATTTTGATCTTCCATCTGCAAGGGCAAGGGGAAGGACAATCATGTCTGCAAGATGAGGATCGACCGGAACATGCGAAAGCGCGCTCTCCAGGAAGTACTCGGCAGCTTCAGCTCCCACTGCTTCCGCTCGCTTTCCGAGTTCACCGAGAGAATCTCCTCCAATGTACGGCCCATCATCAGCAGTAGAATATACGATCACTGAAGAACCCGGCGAAAGCGAGGTTTCGAGCGATGCGGTGTAATTTCTGCAGCTAACTCCGTTTTTTTCCAGCACCATCAGCGCAGAAGATATCTGACGCTCGGCTACATCCTTTGGAAGCTGGCTGCAAACGCTCGCTATACGGGGTTCAAC
>JBOGQL010000038.1:0-5701 GCA_050748985.1 Nitrososphaera sp.
ATCCTGCTCCGTTCGCCCCTTACCATTTCAATGGTCTCCTTTACATGTTCTCCACGTCCCAGAATACCGGAGGCTATGGCAAGCGAAAGCGTGCTTATCGGGTAAGGCGACTGGATGGTGGATCTGAAAACCCGGACGAAACTTTCGTTCGCGACCATGTAACCTACCCTTGCGCCGGCCAGACCAAAAGCCTTGGACAGGGTTCGAAGCACGACCAGGTTATTTCGCCTTGTCGCATCGCTTGAAAGTGAATAGTCTGCAAAGTCGACGTACGCTTCGTCTACGAGCACAAGCTTGCCCTCAATTGAATCAACGACCTCCAGCACCATCCTCCTTTCAAGCTGGTTGCCGGTCGGGTTGTTAGGCGAGCAGATGTAGACAAGATCTGATCTCCTTGCGCTCTTTATGAATTGCCTGATGTCAAGCTCAAAATTTTTTGAAAGCGGGACGCTGTCAACCCTGATTCTGTGCATCGCGCATCTGCCGACGAAATACGAAAACGTCGGCGAAAATACCGTGGCCCGCTTTGCCCCAAGCGTTGAAAGCAATAACTCGATTATCTGATCGGAGCCGCTTCCCGCTGCGATGTACCCCGCGCCAATGCCTGTATACCTGCCGAGCTGGGCATAGAGCTGGTCAAGCTCGTCGAGCGGGTACTCACGCAGGTCGACCATCCTTGCCGCGTCCTGCGCTATGCTCTTTACAAATTCGGCGTCCAGAGCAAAATTTTCGTTAGAGTTGAGTTTTATAGCTCCCTGGACCTTTTCCGGCTTGGCGTACCGGTCAAGCTTGCCAATCCTCTCGACGTTTCTCTCGAGCCAGCCCTTCTTCACTTTTTTTCATCCATCCTTGCCTTTACCGCCTCGTAGTGGTTGAGAAGCCCCTCCGCTGAGGCCATCTCTCTGACATGCCGGTCAACCTTCTTCAGGCCGGCCTTTGTTGCCCTGACTGTATTCACAATCTTGACAAAGTCAAGTACAGATAGCGACGCGCGCGACTTGCCAAACCCGAGCGTTGGAAGCACGTGGTTCGAGCCAAAACAGTAGTCGCTTGCCGAGGAGGGCGCGTTGGCACCGATCAGCACAACCCCGGCAGCGTCGACCTTTCTTGCAAACCGCTCGGCGGTTTTTCCCATTACTTCGAGGTGCTCGGGAGCGAATTCATTCACGAACTCTGCGCAGGAAGCCTCGTCATCGCAAACAGCGATAAAGCCGTTCTGCTGCAGGCTCGCCAGTACGATGTCAGCCCTTGCAACCTTTCCTGCGGACGATTCGACATGCGAGCGCACCTGGGACGCCAGCTCTTCAGAAGCAGTCACTACGCCGCAAATCGTGTCCGCGCTGTGTTCGGCCTGCGAGATTAGATCGGCCGCGACAAGCCGGGGATCAGCACTCGAGTCCGCGTAAATCAAGAGCTCTGTCGGGCCGGCCACCATGTCTGTTGATACCCTGCTTGACGCCACCAGTTTAGCCGCGGCGACAAACATGCCGCCCGGGCCGACTACCTTGCTGACGGGCTTGATCGACTGCGTGCCGTACGCAAGAGCCGCTATCCCCTGAGCACCTCCTGCCTTGTAGAATTCGTCGATTCCGCAAATATCCGCGGCAACGAGGGTCAGCGGATCAATGGTGCCGTCCTTTCTCGGCGGAGAAATCGCGACAACCCTCTTCACGCCTGCGACCTTGGCAGGGACCGCGCACATGACAACGGTGCTGGGGTAGCGCGCCTTCCCTCCGGGAATGTAGCAGCCCACGCTTGTGACAGGCTTCACTTGCCGCTCCAGCCTGACGCCGTCGAACGACAGCGCGATGCCCCCGAGCCTCCTTAACAGAGCGAGCTCGCTCTTTGCCAGCCTGTCCTTCATCGTTCTTACCGCTTTTTCCTGCTCCCTGCTGACCTGATCGTACGCCTGGCTGATCTCTTGCCTGGTGACCCTCAAGGATTCGATCCTTGCCCCATCAAACTTGGCAGTGTAATCGATCACTGCATCGTCGCCGTGCTCCTCTACTCCTTTCATTATCGCTCTTGCTTCGTCGATTAGTGAGCTGGAAATTTTGGCAGCTGACCTGCGCAAGCCAGCCGCGTCGGCGGCCGGATTGGCAACGCTAATTATCTTCATGCCTCACGAATAGCCGTCCAGGTTAATTTCATCCAGCGGCAGGATCTGCCTTGGCTCTAGAACGACGAGCCCCTGGGCAAGCCTTCTCATCTTGGGCAATATCCTGATGAACTCGGTCTTGTCAATGACCGTGTTGACGCCGTACCAGCCGTCCTCGGAGAGCGGGCTGACAGTCGGCTTCTTGAGCGCGGGAAGTTCCTTCAGAAGTTTGGGCAGGTTTTCCTTTTTCACGTTGACAAATATGTGGAGCTTTTTGCGGCCTTCAACTACTCCCTTGAGCAGCGCAACCATGTCGGCAATCTTTTCCCTCTTCGCCTGATCCTTGAGCGACTTCCTGTTGGCGATCAGCACCGCCGTTGACTCGGATACCTTGTCAATTACCTTCAGGTTGTTCTGGGCAAGCGTCGTGCCGGTCTCTGTGATGTCGAAAATCGCGTCCACGTCTTCAGGCGGCTTGGCCTCAGTCGCTCCGAAAGACAGGAATATTTCCACTTTCTTGTTTTCACCCACGCGCAGCCACGGCGTTATTATCATCGGGTCCGCGGCACCATAGTGCTTTTTGTAGGAAGGGCTTGACTTGAAGTGCGCCGAAGTGGTGGTCAGGTATTCGGAAGATATCCTCAGGGTCCTGCCTTTCTTTGCAAAGTCGGCAACCATTTCGTCAAGGGTGCCGTACGGGAAGCTGGCTGGGACAGCGATTACCTGGTTGACATGGCCAATCTCTAGGTCGAGCAGAACTTCGACTTCGGCCTTTGCCTCCAGCACCCAGTCCTTTCCGGTGATGCCAACGTCGTAAAAGCCCTCCTGGACGTAGGTGGGGATTTCCTGCGGCCTCAGGATCTTTGTGTCAATCTCGGGATCGCCAAGTTTTATCCTGTAGGTCCGTCCCCGGCCGCTAACGCTCTGCCAGGCCTGCTCCAAAAGCTTGAAGGTGACATCTTCGATGCTTCCCTTTGGGATCGCGAATTTCACCGTCGACACTTGCTGATGACAGGTGTGCAAAGCGGTTTACAGGATATATAGTTAATTGCCAAATTTTCTTGCGTGCAGCCTCATGTGTCCTTCCTGAATGCCTTCCGCGGACAGGGCCCTTATCGCGGCAAGGTTCTGTGCCAGGCCAGCGGCGGCAAGAACCATCGCCAGTTCCTTTGCAGTCTTTACTCCCAAAATTTTCAGAGCAAGGTTCACTGCCGGGTGCACGCGGGTCACGCCGCCAACAGTTCCGACTGCTAGCGGCAGCTCTATTTCGCCGGCAAGGTCGCCCTCCTTGGTCCTGCGCCATTTCGTGAGCGACCTGTACGTACCGTCTCTTGCAGCGTACGCGTGCGCCGCCGCTTCGATCGCCCTAAAGTCCTGGCCGGTGGCAAGGGCAACGGCGTCGATCCCGTTCATTACGCCCTTGTTGTGCGTTACGGCGCGGTAAACATCAGAGTAGGCAAGTGCATACGCGTACAGTATTCTTTTGACAATCTTGCTTCCGCCAAGCTCTTCTTTGTCAAATACCGCCCTGCACCTGACAATCCTCCGAGTCGCGTAATTCGAAAGTATCTTTAGGACGACCTCGCCTCCGGTAATTTCGGCAACATGGGGCGCAACTGCTTCGCACATCGTATTAATCGCGTTGGCTCCCATCGCATCTTTTGTGTCTATTAAGAGTTCGACTACAAGCATCCTGCCCATTTTGTTCGGGCTGCTGTCACGCAGCTGCCTTGCCTGAATTCCTGTGGCTGCAACTGACCGGCCTCCTGAATTCGCTGCAGCGAGCAATCGCTTCTTGTTCTTCAGGATCTTTTGCGCGGCGGCCCTGGTGTTTGCAAGCCCGACTACCTGGACCTGGCCAATCATGATCGAGTCGCCGGCTTTTGCGTCGAATCCTCCCCTGCTCTTTGCGATCTTTGCCGCTTTGCTTGCTGCCGCTATTACCGACGGCTCCTCAGTTGCCATCGGGACGAGGATCTCTCTGCCGTTGATAACAAAGTTGGTGGCGATGCCCATCGGCACGGACATGATGCCCACCGCGTTTTCCACCATCCTGTCCGCCTGTTCAAATGATAGCGGCGCCAGCATGGAGTCAATGTCTTCCGGGAGGGACGCAGATTTTTTCAGGTATTCGAGGCGCTCGGACCTGCTCATTTCATAGAATTTTTTTCCCGCCATGTCTAGGGTACCGGGGTCAAGGCTTGTCTACCCTTAAAATCTTGTCATCTTCGTCCCCCGGTATCGCCCTACCGTCGGTGTTGCTTGTCGCGACGTAAAGGGAACCGTCCGGCGCTTCGACGACGTCCCGTATCCTGCCAAAGCCTGTAAGCACGTTGGCGCCTGTCCCTGATTCTAGGTCTACCAATCGAAGGTGCTGGGCCCTGAGGGTAGCAACAAGCGCGTCGTTCTGGTAGCCGAGCCTGTCAGAAGAGGCGATTGCCATGCCCGCCGGAGCGATCGCAGGGTCGAAGCAGACAACGGGTTTTTCAAAGAGTGTGGCATCGCATTGCTCGACCGGCCAGCCGTAATTGGCACGAGGCTTGATCAGGTTGATTTCGTCGTCTCCCTCAGGCCCGTGCTCGCTTGCATAGAGCTCTTTTGTCACCGGGTGCCAGGCGAGCCCCTGGATATTGCGGTGGCCAAACGAGTATACAGGCGAGCCCTCGAACGGGTTATCTTCGGGGATGCTTCCGTCCGGGTTTACCCTCAGGATCTTGCCGGCAAGCGACCCGGTGTTCTGGGCCAGCTCGGGCTGCTTGGCATCGCCTGTCGACACATACAGCTTGCCGTCAGGGCCGAACTTTATCCGTCCGCCATCATGAAGGTCCGCACCCGGAATGCCGTCAATAATCACCCGGGATTCGATGATCTTGTTGTCCCGCTCTGTCAGCATCAGCACTTTGTTAAGAATTGTCGAGCCATTTGAATAAGTGTGGTAGACATACAGAAGGTGGTTATCCGCAAAGTCAGGGTGGAGTACAAGTCCAAGCAGCCCTGATTCACCCCTCTGCTCCACATTGATGAACGCCGCCGGCTCTTCCAACAGTTTTCCCCCCGCGTCGATAATCCTGATTTTTCCAGTACGCTCGGTGAAAAATATTCTGCCGTCGGGCGCGATATCGATTGCCCATGGCACATCAAGGTTTCGTGCAAGAACCCTTACGCCCGGCCCTGTGCTGTTGGCCCCGCTGCCGGAGCCGGGCTCCGGTATCGGAAGCGTCGTTTGGGACGGCGTTGCCAAGTAGGTCGCGATTGCTGCGGCCACGACCGCGGCTACCCCTGCAATCGCCAGCCGCCGCTCCTTTTCCATCTGTGATCGGAGCGGCGCCGCAAGCGATATAATTGCTGTGCTGACCCAATTGGAAAGTTTAAAATGAACTGGAGCCGTCAACTTCAGTTATAGCGATGAAAGTCTCGGAGATCATGGTGACAGATGTCTACACACTTGACGCGGAAGACACTATTGCCAAGGCGTACAGCCTGATGGAGGACAAGTCAATTAGCCAGGTCCCGGTGGTCGATGGAAGCGGCAGGTACGCCGGAATGATTTTCGCAAAGCAGCTTCTGTCATCTTCCGCGCAGCCATATTCGAAGCTAAAAAGC
>JBOGQL010000039.1:0-3309 GCA_050748985.1 Nitrososphaera sp.
TGCAGGAGAAATAGGACTGATTTCTTTTTCGGATGACGAGGATGATGAAGAGGAGGACGAAGATGAGGAAGAGCACGAAGATGACGATGACGATGATGAAAAGTCCCGTGGATCCTCAGGAAAGGGCCACAAGAATAAGGAAAAAGATCATGGAAATAGTGACAAGTCCAAAGATAAAGGTAACAACGGCAAACACGACGATGAAAAGGATGATGACGATGATGAGCGCGATGACGACGATGACGGCAAGCCTTCGATGCTGCGGCGCGTACCCTCTTCACTGAACAGCTTTGAGCTTGTTGCAGACGGCATTGCTCTGGCAAAGCGAGACGGCAGGGACGGGCCATTTACGGACGCATCGCTAGAGATTCGCGCCATCTTTGAAAGAGAAGAGGGGAACCACTTCAGGTTCCATGCAACAGGCACGGTTGAGCTCGAAGACAACGGGGAGTATGACATTGTCGACGCCAAAGGGATAATCATATTCTTCAAGAACCTGAGAGGCAGTAAATCCGTTGCGGGCCTACTGCACATCGGCGGTAGCGCAATAGACGAAGACGGGAACAACGTAGGCAAATTCCGGCTAAGGGCGCTGGTACTAGGCGAAGATGATAACGAGTGGCGGGTGATAGTATTTCCCGCTGCAAAACTGGGACCACACATAAGGCTGGTTAACATGGATGGCACGATTACAGGACTTGCAGGCGTCGGCGGATCTCCACCTCCAGCAAGCACCGCACTTGACCACTTTAAGATTAATAGCATCCCGTCGCCCATTTCCAGCGGATCCCCGTTCAATGTAACCGTGACTGCGCAGATGTCCAACGGGACTATTTTGAAGAGCTACGACGGAAAGGCAAAGATTACGGACCTGTCAGGCTCAGTCAAACCGATAATAACTCCAAAATTCCAGAATGGCGTCTTCAAGGGTGCTTTGAACATCACAGAGGCAATCTCCTCGGACAAGGTGACCTTTTCTGACACCGAGACCGGCAAGAACGGTACGAGCAACTCGTTCTCGGTGCTTGCGGGCCCACTGGCAAAGGTAGACCTTTCTCCAGGCAATGTTACCCTGGGTCCAGGTGGAGCGGCTACGTTCACAGCGAAGGGCTTCGACATGTTTGGAAACGAGATATCCGGTCTAGTCTTCCTGTGGTCCCTATCCTCGTCGGATTTCGGGTCGATTTCCACTTCGGGCAACAAGGCAAACTTTACAGCTTCCTCGACGATAACGAGCAATGCAATGGTCAACCTGACAGCCTCTGTCGGCGCACTGGCAGATACGTCGCAGATTTCTATCAGCCCGACCGCGACCCAGTTACTTGACCACTTTGTATTCGGCAACATATCCAGCCCGCAGACCGCCGGCTCTCCGTTCACGATAACGGTCAGGGCGGTGAATTCTTCTGGCGCCACAGTAACCGGGTACTCAGGACCGATGATGCTAACTGATACAACAGGCGCACTGAACACGACTGTTAGCGCCGGATTTTCGGGCGGGATATGGACGGGGACTGTCAACATTACCGAGGCAGCAGATGATGTCAAAATAACTGCAAAGGATACAGTTGCGCCAAGCAAGACAGGATCGAGCAACGAATTTGACGTCATCGCAGGATCGCTGGATCACTTTGAGATTGGCAGCATAGGGAACCAGACCGCTGGCAGCGAATTCAACGTGCTGGTAACTGCAAAAGACGCTTTTGGAAACACAAAGAAAGATTACCAGGGGAACGTGACCCTTAGCACAAATAACGGGGCCAGCCCCGCCGGCAATGTTACACTATTCGTTCCGAGCACTTACAACTTCACCGCGACCGATGAGGGACAGCACACCTTCAAAGCAACGATGTACAACGCGAAAGAGGATGTTACGATAACAGCATCAGGCTCTGGCAAATCCGGCACAAGCAACGAGTTCGACGTCCTTCCTGCTGCGGTAGCGGATGTGACGGTCTCTCCTACGTCGGCGACGGTGAGCCCCGGCAGAGTAGCGGTTTTCAGCGCGGAGGCGCAAGACTCGTATGGAAACGAAGTAGAAGGTGCAGAGTTCGAATGGACGCTTGACACGACAAGCCTTGGTACGCTAGATATCGATCCGGACACTAGTTCGGTAGAGTTCCTTGCTAACAGCAGCATACTTGTTACGACCAGCGGAAATCTATCAGCAAATGTGGGTTCGATAAGCGACTCGGCGGGAATAACCGTAAGCGTTTAGGATTTTGCGTCCCAGCTTGTTCTCTGTCGGACATGCCTAAATAGGACTATTGCGTCATAGGTCCTATGTCAACACCAATAGCCAAGATAATTGAGATCATCGGAACATCCAGCAGAGGATGGGAGGACGCCGCGCAGACGGCCATCAATGAAGCGAAGAAGACCTTGCACGGAATCCACGGATTAAAAGTTCAGGACATGACCGCAGACGTGGATGAGGGTGGCAAGATAATCCGGTACAAAACTACGATCAAGGTATCCTTCAGTATAGAACGCTAAGCCATATTTCTCAAGCAATGAAATCTAGCATGTTCGCAAGTATGTAATCGTACCCACAGTGACATGCCTTAAATGCTGATGGTTACTCTAAAATGGCATTGTTAGACCAATTCCTACTTCAGGCCGGGGCTGACATAGCAGCCATAGTCGTAGCGGTACTGATAGGACTTGTAGTTCTCTGGATAATCGTTTCGATCCCCGTATGGATAGCTGCGAAGATTTTCACTGTAGGCCGGGCCAAGTTTACCCGGGCTATGCTGGTGACCGCAGTAGGACCCATAGTGTACGCGATAGTGTTTTTCATTTCGGCAGCTGTCCTGTCCGTAGCCTTTGGCGACCGCGGAGGCTGGCTGGCTGCAATCGCATTCCTCATTGCGTTCCTTGCCTGGATAGGAGTTTTCAAGAAGGCGTTCGAAGTCGGCTGGCTTCGTGCCCTTGGGATCGCGGTTCTAGCCATAGTCGTCTTTGCCATACTGGGGGTGATAATCACGCTGATTATACAGTCCATAGTCCCGGGAGCTCCGCCCATAACCCCAATACCTCTGCAGCAGGCCTAGCTACTTCACGAGGTTGTACTCGCGCTCTGCCCATTCAGTAAGCGACAGCAGGTCTTTGGCGACAAAGTCGGACCCCTCCTCGGCGACCTGCCGCAGCTCTTCTGTGGCGGATACCCCAAGGCGCAGTTCGCCCTTGAGCCTGCCCTTCATTGCGTTGGCAGTAGAGGAAAGGAATCGGAGCGATGCCTCGCCGGATGAAAATATGCATATGATCATCAGCCCGCGCTTGTTCGCCCAAACGCGGGAGATATAGCGC
>JBOGQL010000040.1:0-7298 GCA_050748985.1 Nitrososphaera sp.
CTGGTCGGGGGTGCAGAAGAGCCCCGAGTAGATGACCTCCATGCCGGCGTCCCTGAAAGCCCTGCACATGACCAGGGCTCCCCTGTCGTGCCCGTCTAGTCCTAGCTTGCATACAAGGACTCGTATCGGCCGCTGCTGCTGACGCTGCACCGACATCCTACCAAAACCCATGGGGGTTCCGCCTAAAATATCTATTCACTTCCGTCGCATCCGGCAGCCAGCGTCATTCATTGTAAGTTCATGGATCGTATGGCGTTCTAAAGAATTAATATTCCACGCAATACAACAGCTCATGCATACCGCAAATGCTTCCCATAGTAAAGGGGCTAATATCAGGCGAGCGACGATCTCTAGCAAGAGCAATCTCTATCGTTGACAATGACGAGCCGGAATCCCGTGAGATAATACGCCAGATATTTGAGAAGACCGGCAGCGCAAGGACCGTCGGCTTCACGGGTCCCGGGGGCGCGGGCAAGAGCACGCTTGTGGGCAAGCTGATACCTGAGTGCCAGGCACTCGGTTACAGGGTTGCCATCCTGGCAGTGGACCCAACAAGCCCCATAACCGGCGGCGCGATTTTGGGCGACAGGGTACGGATGCAGGGGAGCCTGGACGATGATAAGGTATTCATGCGGAGCATGGCTTCTCGTGGGGCCGTAGGCGGCGTGTCAAAGTCGCTTCGCAACGCGATCAGGATTCTTGACGCAGCAGGCTACAACCTGATACTGGTCGAGAGCGTGGGGGCGGGGCAGCTGGAAGTCGAGATAGCCAGAGTGGTGGATCTCACCGCGGTAGTGTTCACGCCCCAGACCGGCGACAACGTGCAGGCCGTCAAGGCGGGGTTGACAGAGATAGGCGACGTGTACGTTGTCAACAAGTCCGACATCGAAGGCGCGACAAAGCTGTACAATACCGTGGTTGACCTGATCGGCAACACGGAAAGAAAGCCCACTGTCCTAAAGACATCCGCCAAGACGGGAAGGGGCGTAAAGGAGCTTGCCCATGTCGTTGACAAGATGCTAAATGAAAAAAGCATTAATTATCAAGAACGGCATAGGAAGATGCTGGAGGACGAGCTGAGGGATATGGTTTTAAATATAGTCGAAAAAAAAGTGTCCAACATGCTTGCCCAGAGTCAGAAATACTCTGAATTTGTCGATAAGCTGGAGAAAAAAGAGATCGACCCTTATCTGGCGGCGGAGCAGCTTGCCTCCGGGCTTGTCAAATAGGTGATGGGCATGACTGATACCCTAAAGACGGATTCTTCGATACCCGTCAAGCGCGTTTACGGCAAGAAGGACATAGCCAAGCTGGACGGACGCGATGAGCAACCAGGCAGATACCCGTACGGCCGGGGCCTATACCGCAACATGTACCGCGAGCGTGTCTGGACGATGCGCCAGTACAGCGGTTTCGGGAGCGCGGAAGAAACGAACAAGCGCTTCAAGTTCCTTCTGGACCACGGACAGACCGGCCTGTCGCTGGCATTCGACCTCCCTACGCAGACCGGCCGGGACTCTGACGACCCCCAGTCCGAAGGGGAGGTCGGCAGGACAGGCGTCGCGATAAGCTCGATAAAGGACATGCTGACCTGCTTTGACGGCATCCCACTCGACAAGGTCAGCACCTCGATGACTATCAACTCCACCGCATCAACGCTCCTGTCACTCTACATCACCGTGGCCGAATCGCAGGGCGTATCCCCTGACAAGATCAGAGGGACGACGCAGAATGACATCTTGAAGGAATACATCGCCCGCAACACGTACATCTATCCCCCGAAGCCATCCATGCGCATTATCGCCGACATGATCGATTACTGCTCCAAAAAGGTTCCACAATGGTACCCGATCAGCATTTCTGGCTACCACATGCGGGAAGCGGGGTGCAACGCGATTCAAGAGCTCGCGTTCACTTTTGCCAACGCCATAGAATATATCGAGACCTGCACGTCCAGGGGGCTGAAGGTCGATGATTTCGCGCCCAGGCTCTCGTTCTTTTTCTGCTGCACAATGGAGTTCTTTGAGGAGATCGCAAAGTTCAGGGCTGCCAGGAGGATCTATGCAAAGATAATGAAGGAGAGGTTCCATGCCCGGGATCCGAAATCTACGCACCTGCGATTCCACGTGCAGACAAGCGGGGAGTCGCTGACTGCCCAGCAGGTTGACAACAATATCATCCGGGTCACGACAGAAGCCCTGGCAGCAGTTCTTGGCGGATGCCAGTCGCTGCACACGAATTCAAGGGACGAGGCGCTGGCACTCCCTACCGAGGAATCGGTGAAGGTCGCGCTCAGGACGCAGCAGATAATCGCCAGCGAAACGGGGACGACGAAAACAGTTGACCCCTTGGCTGGCTCGTATTATGTCGAATACCTGACAGGAAGGATAGAGGACGAAGTCGCCAAATACTTGAAGCGCATCGACAGGATGGGCGGAGCCCTGGCTGCGGTTGAGAAGGGATTTTTCCAGGAAGAGATCAGGAACAACGCGTACCAGCTGAAGAAGGAGATAGACGAAAACAAGCGGATCATTGTCGGCGTCAACAAGTACCAGGACGCGCATGACCCGGAGCCAAAGCTGAACAGGATAGACCTGGAGATAGAAAGAAAGCAGGTGGCAAAGCTGAAGGAGTTCAGGAGCAGCCGGGACAGGTCAAAGGTGGAGAATTCACTGTCGCAACTGCAGACGGCGGCGGAAAAGGACGAGAACCTCATGCCCCGTATCATAGACGCCGTGAAGAGCCACAGCACGCTTGGAGAGATCAGTGGAACTTTGCGGGCCGTATTCGGAAGGTACGAGCCCAAGGTATCGTTCTAGACGGAATTACCGCATTTTCTCACTGGCAACCAGCGAATAGATCCTGCTCACAAATCCGTCGTGATCGTAGGGCGGCATGATCCCGATAATCAGGGTGTCGCGGTCATTTATCGGAAAGAAGAGACCGTCGACGTGCTTGTAATGGACGGTGATGTGCCCCAGCTCGCCGAACTTGTCTTCGTTAGCTTTTGTAGTCGTGATCACACTGTGGAGCTGAGAAATCATTTTGCTGAATTCTTGCTCATCGGGTGACGGGCCCCCGGACTTTAGATGTGAAGCCGCAAGTTTGCCGCTTGACAGCACTATTGCTACTTCCACGTTTGGGTGCAGCCCCGCGGCTCCCTTGCATAGCCCGTTGTAGTTCAAACGATATTCGTAGGCGCAAGTGGGAATAAAAGCTTCTGAACGGGACGTGGCGGTAGTGGTCAGAATCGATGTAATCCTCTTCCATATCCAAACTGACAAGATCCTCGCAAATACAAGCCCGTAAAGATCCAGCTAGCGCAGAGAATTTGAAGAAAACTGTTAATGCCTTCGAAAATAATCACTCAAAGAATTTTCTTTGAAGATTCTTTGATATCCCAGCGGGGATAACCTTAACTATTTGAATATATAATATAACTACATTGGCTAGTGCATTCGAGGGCGATTCTCTTGGACTTGTGCTCAAGGGGTACTCTATAGTGCCAAACGACGCCCTTGAAACAATGATCGAAATCTATACGCCGGATATCGTGCAGTCGGTCCTGATGGAACATCCCGAAGTAGTTGATCGCTGGCTGCAGAAACTGCACTCTGAATACATTAGCAACAAGAAGTCATGCGATTTCGAGAACGACCCAGTTGCGTGCTTCACGGTTTCTGTATACGAGCAATTTGAAAGGCACTTCAAGAGCTGGGAAGACGGCGGGCTCGTTGCTATAGCCCTTCCCCAAGGCAGGACGATCAGGGTTACAAAGAAACCACTCATAACTATCGTGCAGGACTGAGGTGGGTTGCTACATGAATAATGCAGAAATGTTACTATTCGCATGCGACACCTGCCCCAAGAAGTTTGGCTCGGTCAAAGAGCTTACCAAGCATTACGAAGAAAACCATCCAGAAATGATCGAAAAGGTAATCATGCCCATATAGTCTGGGCACGAATCAATCCGTCGCAATTCTACTTGGAGAAAAGGTTAAGAGAGCCCCGGGAATATTCGCCCTGTGGGCAATAATGCCAGCGTGTTTGCCGCGTTGTCCCTGAACTGCTATTGTGGATCGGTCGGCGAACGTCTTAGGGTAGGAGAGTAATGCGTTCAGGTTATGTCTTGGGCAATCTTGCCAGAGAAATCGAAAGGCTTGAGATCCAGGCTTCGCTCTTTGCACCGCTGAGCCATCAGGCACTTTTGAAGGCCGGGATAAGAGAGGGCATGTGCTGCATCGACATTGGATGTGGATCCGGCTCGGTAACCCGGATGATTGCTGACATTGTCGGCAAGAGCGGCCAGGTAGTCGGAGTCGATATCGATGAACAATATCTGAAATACTGCAGAAGTGTCAGCGATCAGCCCAACATCGAATTTGTTCGTGACGATATCTCCAAGAGCAGGCTTGACGAAAGAGAGAGCTTTGACATCGTTTTTTCTCGATTTCTCTTTGTGCATTTGAAGGACAGGAAGAGCGCTGTAAGGACCATGAAGCGGCTATTGAAGGCTGGCGGCTCGATGGTGATTCAGGAGCTTGATCACGCGCCTGGCTCGTGGCTTTGCTACCCCGAAGACAGGAACGTCGAGGCGCTGAGAAAGCTCTATGTTGCCCTATTGAAAATTTCGGGCGGTGACCCTCTTGCCGGGAGAAAGCTGTACAAGCTTCTGGTGGAAGAATCCCTGAACGCGGATGTCGAGTGCTATTCGCCCTGTCTGCGCATGGGCCGCGAGCCTCACAGCTCGCTTGGCTGGCGCATTATGCAGAGCCTGAGACCCCAGCTTCTGGGCGCAGGATTGCTTGACAAAAAAAGATATGCAGACCTATACAAAGGCTTGAAAGAGCTTTCCAGGAAGAAGGACGCGTTCGTAACCTATGCACGATTTTTCAGCGCAATCGGCCGCAAGTAAGAGCGAATCCAGCTCATTTTGAGTCTCTGCTTTTATATCGAACTGGATACGAGCTATAAGGCAGTTGGCATTTTACGAAACGCCTAGTGGCAGAATAAATGTGATCGAAATGCCTGCCACTGACTCCAGTGGCGACGCGGTCCTGTGCATACACGGCTTCTGCTGCGACGCCAGGGTTTTCGCATATGCTGGAGAAAAGCTTGCCCAGGCTGGCTTTTCCGTGTTCAGCATGGACCTCCCTGGCCACGGCGGTTCCAGCGGGCCCAAGGGTGATCTTGAATTTGATTCATGCCTTAAGTCGATCAACCTGATAATTTCAGATCTCCGAAAGAAATTTTCCCGAGTGTTCATTCTTGCCCACAGCATGGGCTCCACTTTTGCCCTCTGGTGTGCCCACTCGTTTAGGAATTCCGTCGACGGCCTAATACTCATGTCGCCGTACATCAGGATAACGGGAATAAAGAGGTCAGATGCAGAACCTAGCCCGCTTGTATTCATCTACCTGTTGATGGGTAGGCTGTTGTCACCGTACAAACTAATTGACATCAGAAAGGTCCTGCCCGGTTATGTGAAAATAGGCGGAACCCAGTATGCACGCATGGCAGGCGAAAGGAGCACGACATTCAACTATTCGTTCAGATACCTGATAGATATCGTCGCGCGGAGAAACAGCATGATGACCCAGCTATCGGACATAGAAGTTCCGGTCCTTATCGTGTACGGACTGCAGGACAAGAACGTCTACCCGCAGGTTTCTGAAGAATTTTTCAAGTTGCTCAAAACAGCGAACAAAACCATCAGAGAATTTGACTGCAACCACTGGTTCTATGACGCGATATTCTATAACCAGTCATCAGATTATCGGGAGGAGGATAGGGAGAATTTCATGTCAGCTTTGGTCGAATGGCTGACGAAGGTAGGGGATCAGAAAAAGACATGACCGGAAAAATATTCGAATTAATGTTAGAGTTCTCTTAAGTTTCTGGCTCAGAATGCAAATTAAGACTAGATTATCACCATTTTTGGGTATTTCTTAAGAGTTAAATAGCTCTGCGGATACTTCACCACCAAGATATGCCGGAGCAAGCCACTCCAGAGCAGGTTTTTTCCATGCTTTCCGATCGACATTCTCTGAGCATCTTGAAAATGGCCTATTCCGGCTTCAAGGCATCTTCGAGTATCTTCATGGGAAACCTTAGCAAGAAGCAGTTCTACGTTCGCCTGAAGAGGCTGCGGGATCTCGGATTTGTAGAAAAGCGCGGTTCCGTATACAGGACAACCACGTTTGGCTCCCTGATATACAATGGTCAGATCAGGACGATGGAGCAAATTCTCGCCAACTACTGGAACCTAAAGGCCGTCGATGTTCTGAAATCCAGGCAAGACTTTCCACTTCAGCAAAAGGAAAAGGTAATCGATGAAATAATTCAAAACTGCAACCTTAAGCAAATCGTGAATGGCACGCATCTTTCGGGCTTTTCTGTTATCAAGGATTACAATCGCCTAGTTGTCGAAGTAACGAAGCTGCTTGAAGGAGCCCAGAAGGAAGTATATCTTGCTACCAGGTATCATGATCCGCATTTTTCAAAGCTTTTGTTCAGCAAGGTCGCAAACGGTATGACACTGCATATGCTCGATGGCCTCCCCGAGCAGATATGCGTGGAAAACAGGCTCAACGCCGTGTTGCGGACTCCGCCAAACAGAGAAACTTTTGAAATGGTGAACTCCATCGTCAGGTCGCCGAGGTTCGACTTGAAGAGAATTTCACTGACGGCCAGCTTTATGGTGGTCGATCACACAGCCGTCTGCTACGAAACGACGAGTTATGCAAGCCCCGAACAGTTTACACTTGCGATTTCTAACTACGACGATCCGTACCTGGCCCAGAGGTTCATATCATACTACGAGATGCTGGCCAAGAACGCAACGGTTCCTCAGCTTCTCGTAAGCGTTCGAGAAAAGTAGCGCAGAACGAAATGGGATTTTTCAAGCAATCCCGACTCGTGATGAAATGCGATTAGGCTATTAATTCTTGGCAAATGAGGTAACTATTAATGTAGATATCAATCTAATATCGATAACGTACGCCGAGATTTGAGGACGCCCCATTAATTCAGGAAGGGGAACTTTGCAAAGACACCCCTCAGACAAGAATATTCAACGATCTTCCCCTTTACGAGAAACTCTATCCAAAAAAGGGAGTAAAGCTACCCGAGATGTCCATGGACACATCTCACGAAGGACAGCTCGAGAAAGGAAATGAAAGGACACAGACTTCGATACTCCAGTCGCAGATCCTCCTCTTTAAGTCGCGGAAAAAGTGGGGCGTTCTTTATTCGCTTGCCACCGTAGCAGGGTTGTTCTGCGTTCCAGGAGCGTTGCC
>JBOGQL010000041.1:0-7592 GCA_050748985.1 Nitrososphaera sp.
ATCTGTGTGTATCCGCTATCTGCAGAAACTGCACAAGTTGGACGTAATCACCGTGACGGTCGACTGCGGACAGGATGACGATTTCAAGGAAATAGAGAGGAGGGCAAAGGCGATAGGCGCGATAAAACATGTCTATATCGACGCGCGTGATGAGTTTGCGACGGACTACATCGCGCCAAGCATAAAGGCCAACGGCTTGTATCAGGGCAAATATCCGCTAGCGACTGCGCTCGCTCGGCCGCTTATCGCAGCCAAGGCAGTCGACGTTGCTAACCGGGAAGGTGCGACGGCTATCGCACACGGCTGCACCGGGAAGGGTAACGACCAGATCAGGTTCGATGTGACCATGAGGGCGCTTAACCCCGGTCTCAAGATCATCGCACCGGTGCGCGACATGAACCTGACCCGCGACGTGGAGCTCAAGTTTGCCAAGGAGCAGAATATACCTGTGAGCGCGGAGGCGAAGAAATACAGCATCGACATCAACTTGTGGGGCCGTGCGGTGGAAGGAGGCGACATCGAAGATGCAAACCTTGAGCCTCCGCAAGACGCGTTCCGGTTTATCGATTTTAATAATGACAAATCAGGATACCTGGAGCTTCAGTTCGAGGCTGGAGTTCCTGTGTCCGCGGACGGCAAGCGCATGTCGCTGGTCGATCTGGTGCGGTACGTGAACGATAAGGCGGGCGCCCATGGAGTGGGCATTGTGGACCACATAGAAGATCGCGTCGTCGGCATCAAGTCAAGGGAAGTGTACGAAGCACCCGCAGCGATCGCTATTATCGAAGCACACAGGGATCTCGAGAAGCTAGTCCTGACAAAGCACGAGCTTGCCTTCAAGAAGATGGTGGACGAGCAGTGGAGCTGGCTTGTGTATTCTGGATTGTGGCAGGAACCTCTCCGCTCGGACCTGGATAGATTTATAGATACGACTCAGGTGCGAGTTAGCGGAAAAGTGAGGCTCAGGATGCAGAGGGGATCTCTGCGCGTGGTCGGCAGAGAATCAAGATATTCTCTGTACAGGGATCATCTGGCAACCTATGCCGCCGGGTCGACCTTTGACCAGAGTCTTGCGAAGGGGTTCGTTGAGCTATGGGGCCTGCAGTCTATCATTGCAAATTCGGTAGCGGACAAAGCTGCGGGTGGCGTAGATAAAAAACAAAGAGGAGGAAAAAATGAAAACAAAAGTTGAATGCCAGGAATGTGGAGCCGACATCAGCATCCCGGAAGACTCGGTGGCGGGTGAAATAGTCACCTGCCCCGACTGCGGCGGCGACTACGAAATCGCCTCAAAGGGCGAAAAAGTCGAGCTGAAGCCGGCTGAAACAGTAGGCGAAGACTGGGGACAATAAGATAATGGTGGAGCTGTCCATAATATACGACAAGGTGCGCTTTGAAGAGAAGGCACTGTACGAAAAAGCACAGAAAAAGGGCGTAAAAGCGCAGATAGTCGACGGCAAGACTGTTTCAGTTACGACTGAGAGCAAGAAAAAGGACGTTTCTCTCGGAGACGTCATTCTGCAGCGAAGCGTCAGTCACTACCGTGGGCTGTACATGACCGCGTGCCTAGAGTTCCTTGGTTTTCCGGTCATAAACAAGTTCAAGGTGGGCGAAACCTGCGGCAACAAGCTGTTGACCTCGCTGGTTCTTGCCAAGAACAGAGTGCCCACGCCAAAGACGCAGTTTGCATTCAGTGCCGAGTCGGCTATGGAGACCATCCACAACGCCGGCTTTCCTGTGGTGCTCAAGCCCATAGTTGGCTCGTGGGGCAGGGGCGTGTTCCCGCTGCGCGACGAGGAGATGGCGAGCATGGCGGTGGAGATGAGGGAAGAAGACGACAGCCCACTTGCGCGCATCTATTATGTTCAGGAGATGATCGACAGGCCCCCGCGCGATCTCAGGTGCATCGTAGTAGGAAACGATGTGGTAACTGCCATTTACCGGTATTCTGCGGAGAACGAGTGGCGCACGAACGTGGCGCGCGGAGGCAAAGCAGAGCTTGCCCCGATAACCAAAGACCTTGAAGATCTTGCGCTCAAGGCCGCCAAGGCCGTAGGCGGCGGAATATTGGGCGTGGACATGATGGAAGACAGAGAAAGGGGCCTGATGGTCCATGAAGTGAACAATACTGTCGAATTTCACGGTGCAGCAAGTGTCTCCAAAGCAGACATACCCGGCGCGATGATAGATCATGCTGTCAAGGTTGCAAAAAAGTAAGCATGACCAATTCTGGTCATTAATGACCTGTGTTAGGTCATATCTGACCAAAAAATATAAATGAGCATTTTGGAGGCAAAATTTCTATAAAGAAATGTGCAATTTTCTTAAAGAAAAGGTGAACAGCTAAATGACAAAAGTAGGCGTAGTTGGCGCGTCAGGATATGTAGGTGGAGAGCTTTTGCGGCTGCTGGTCACTCACCCCAAGGTGGAGATAAGCATGGTGACTTCAAGGCAGAAGGCGGGCGAGTACGTCCACCGAGTCCACCCATCCCTAAAGGGGTTTATCGACCTCACCTTTTCGCCCATGGACATGGACAAGATGGCGAGCTCGTGTGACCTCATCTTCACGTCGGTGCCTCATGGCAAGGCGAACAAAATAGTAAAGGACCTGTACGATCGGGGAATGAAGGTAGTCGACCTCTCGGCGGATTTCCGGCTAAAGAACCCGAAGGACTATGTAAAGTGGTACGGATGGGAACATCCCTATCCGGAAATGCTTTCAAAGTCAGTTTATGGCGTGCCAGAATTTCATCGTGAAGAAATCAGGAAGGCACAGCTGGTATCCTGCCCAGGCTGTATGGCCGTGACTTCGCTCCTTGCGCTCAAGCCGCTCATAGAAAACAATCTGATCGACACCGACCACATAGTTGTAGACAGCAAGATAGGCTCGTCGGGGGCAGGCCAGAAAGCTACCGCGGCGACGCACCACGCGATGCGCTCAGGCGTAGTTCGACCTTACAAGCCAGCAAAGCACAGGCACACCGGGGAAATAGAGCAGGAGCTCTCGATGATTGCAAAGACGCAGATCAGGGTCAGCATGAGTCCTCACGCGGTCAATATCGTCAGAGGCATACTCACGACAAACCACACATTCCTCAAAAGGCAGGTCGAAGAGCTAGAGCTATGGAAGATGTACCGCAGCGCGTACAACGGGGAGCCTTTCGTCCGCTTAATTCGGGACAAGAAGGGCATATACAAGTTCCCTGACCCCAAATTCGTTGTGGGCTCGAACTTTTGCGACGTAGGCTTTGACATAGACGAATACAACCAAAGGATAGTGGCGCTTTCGGCTTCGGACAACCTGATGAAGGGCGCGGCGGGATCCGCGATCCAGAACATGAACCTGATGCTCGGATTCGACGAGACTGACGGGCTGAAATTCACCCCTCTGACGCCGGTATGATAGTCATCAAGATTGGCGGAAGCGTGGTCGACGGGCTGGATCCCACGGCCCTTTCTGACATAAAGGCGATTTCTGGAAGAGAAAAGCTGGTGTTTGTCCACGGTGGAGGCAAGGAGGTGACAGCCACTGCTACAAAGCTTGGCAAGGAGCAGACGTTCATTGTCTCGCCCGGGGGAGTGCGCAGCCGGTATACTGACAAGGAAACCGCTGAAATCTATACTATGGTCATGTCGGGCAAGATAAACAAGGCCATAGTCGGCATGCTGCTCCGGCAGGGCATCAAGGCAGTTGGAATTGCAGGATTGGATGCTGGGATGCTCAAGGCGGAGCGCAAGAAAAAGCTGCTGATAATCAACGAGAAGGGCAGGAAAATGATGATAGAAGGGGGGTATACCGGCAAGATAAATTCGGTAGATCCTTCGCTAGTAAACCACCTTGTCGGCAGTGGCTACGTGCCTGTAATATCGCCGATTGCACTTAGCGAGGAGTACGACTTTCTCAACGTGGACGGCGACAGGGCGGCCGCGTATGTCGCCGGCGGGCTCAAGGCCGACAAGGTTATTTTCATTACGGATGTCAGCGGACTGATGATGAATGAAAAGCTCGTCACGAGCATGACGCTTGAGCAGGCCAGAGCGGCCCTGCCCAAGATTGGCTTTGGCATGGAAAAGAAAGTCCTTGCCTGCACTGAAGCGCTTGATATGGGTGTCAAAGAGGCTATCATTGCGTCCGGTCAGGTGGATAACCCCATCTCTTCCGCGATTGCTCACAGCAACTGCACGGTGATCACGCAGAAATGAACGGCGAAGATGGCCACCTAGCGAACCTCTACCAGAGATTCCCCGTAAACCTTGCCAGGGGCAAGGGGGCCAGAGTGTGGGATGTCAGCGGCAAGGAATACATCGACTGCATGGGGGGCTACGGCGTCGCGCTCGTCGGTCACTGCAACGATAGGGTCGTTGCTGCGATCAAGAAGCAGGCCGAGACTCTGATAACGGCGCACATGTCTGTCTACAACGACACCAGGATGAAGTTCATGGAGAAGATGTCTGCGATAGCGCCGCAGGGACTGAGCAAGATGTTCTTCACGAACAGCGGGGCCGAGTCAGTTGAGGCTGCACTAAAATTCGCGCGCAAGTACACAGGCAAGCCGGGAGTCATTGCGATGAACGGCGCGTACCACGGCAAGACGTTCGGGGCGCTGTCTGTCACGTACAGCGAAAAGTACCGCAAATCTTTCATGCCACTCCTGGATGGGGTAACGTTTGTACCGTACAGTGACCCGGCCAAGCTCGAAGCAGCGATTGGCGACTCTACTGGTACTGTGATCATTGAACCGATTCAGGGCGAGACGGGCATAATAGTTCCGCCGGATGATCTCATTCCAAGAATAAGAGAGATCTGCAACAAGCGAAACATTGTGCTGATATTTGACGAGATCCAGTCAGGCCTCGGCAGGACCGGCAGAATGTGGGCCGGGGAAAACTGGAATACGACTCCTGACATAATGTGTCTGGCAAAGGGCATAGCGGGAGGCATCCCAATGGGGCTGACATTGGCAAAGCCGGAAATCATGGACGCGATGAAGCTCGGCGAACACTCGTCGACTTTTGGTGGCAGCCCGATCGCCTGTGCCGCTGGCACTGCAACCTTGGAAGCGCTGACAGAAGACAGGCTGGTTGAAAATGCCTACAAGGTTGGAAGCCGGTTCAAAGAGGGCCTGATGAGGCTCAAGGAAAAGCACAAGATAATCAGGGAAGTCAGGGGGCTGGGCATGATGCTTGCGGCCGAACTTCGGTTCGAGGTAAAGGATGTCCTGTTTGACGGAATTCGCAACGGATTGCTGATGCTGTACTCTGGAAGGAACATCATTAGACTGCTTCCGCCACTTGTAATGGATGAAACGACGGTTTCCCGCGCAGTTGATATAATGGACGCCGTACTTACTATCGAGGAAAAGCGGAGGAATGTCGGCTAACATTGACGAAACAGACGAAAAGATAATCCGGATTCTGCAGGTGGATTCTCGCATGGCGTTTGTGGAGATAGCCAACCAGATCGGGCTGTCAGAGTCCGCAGTCAGGAGGAGAGTAAAAAATCTAGTCGATAGCGGACTTATCAAGCGCTTCACGATAGAGCTTGGCGCAAGCGACAAGACGAGCGCAATTACTCTGATTTCCGTGAGCTCTGCTGCAGACACCTCGGCTGTTTCAGGGAGGCTCATGAAGCTGACTGGCGTCGAGGTCGTCTATGAAATTACAGGCCAGTACGACATCGCCGCCATTATCGCAGCCCCGGCGATAGCCGAGATAAACAAATGCATCGACGATATTCGCAAGATCGACGGGGTTTCTGACACCAATACAGTGATCATACTGAAGACTCTGCGCTAGCCACGCTGTTTTGCCGTTGAATCCATGCCGGCGCCAAATCTGGAAGAGATCTGGAAAAAAGGAATTAATTGCGAAGCGCAAGATATCTCCATGATCGGAATGCATAGGGCAAGAACAGACTTGCAAGATTCAGCGGGTAGCGAACTGGAAACAGCCACTTTTGCTGCTGGATGCTTCTGGGGCGTCGAGGAAGAATTCAGGAAAGTCAAAGGCGTAATGTCCGCGACCGTTGGATACACGGGTGGATGGACAGAGAATCCGACCTACAATGACGTCTGCACGGACAGGACCGGCCACGCAGAGTCGATCCAGATAAAATTTGATCCGAAACAAGTCACCTACGCCGACCTCCTGAAAGTATTTTGGTCAGTCCACAACCCCACTACAAAAAACAGGCAGGGCCTGGACCACGGTACGCAGTACAGATCCGCGATCTTCTTTCATTCGCCTGAGCAGGAGGCGATAGCGAAGAAGTCGAAGGAAGAACTGGACGGCTCCGGAAGGTTCAGGGACAGGATAGTGACTGAAATAGCGTCAGCGCCGCCCTTTTACGCAGCGGAAGAATACCACCAGAAGTACTATCAAAAAAGAGGAGGCGGCCGATGCTACTTCTAGACCGGCTGTACCGGCCGTTCTCACATCCTTCGATTCAGTCGTTTCAATCTAATTCTGACAGGATCCGCTTTACTGGATGA
This sequence comes from Nitrososphaera sp., assembly GCA_050748985.1. Taxonomy (GTDB): domain Archaea; phylum Thermoproteota; class Nitrososphaeria; order Nitrososphaerales; family Nitrososphaeraceae; genus Nitrososphaera. The sequence goes on from JBOGQL010000041.1 coordinate 6,492, forward strand.
CATTTTGCTGACCGCAAAATGAAATGCGATAAGGGGAGCGAACAGGCCTGCAGTGATCGCAGCCAGCCGAATATCCTTAAGAACGAAAATAAGGTATGCGGTTATTCCGATCCCAGTCAATATTTCAATCCAAGTACAGGTGCAGAGCTGAATGGCGGCCTTTTTTAGCCGGCTGCGGCCAAAGGAACAAACATGGCATCCGTGATCATTCCTTATCATGTCCACTCTCTTTTGCGCCCTTTCCTTTTGACTCCAGCTCAAGAGATGCCGAGTTGATGCAATATCGCTTGCCTGTTGGGTGCGGGCCGTCGTCAAATACATGGCCCAGGTGTGCCCCGCATTTCTTGCACATCACCTCGATCCTCGTCATGCCTTGGCTGGTGTCAATAGTAACATCGACATTCTGCGAGTTAGCCGGGGCCCAAAAACTGGGCCATCCAGTGCCGGAATCAAATTTGGTTGCTGAATCAAACAATTCGTTGCCGCAGCAAATGCACCGGTAGACGCCGTCTTCCTTGCAATCCCAGTACTTTCCGGTGAATGGGTACTCTGTCCCCTTCATTCGACATACGTTGAATTGCCCCTCCGTCAGCTTTTCCTTCCATTCATGCTCGCTCTTGGCCACACTCTTTATCGAATTGTCGCTATCACCCATGCTCTATCACATGAAAATAATCAGGATAGGTATTAGAGTGTATTTCCAAATATTTTCCAGATCGCCTCCTAATCCTGGCGTGACTCTAAGACACGCGTCACCAAAGTAGTTCATATACTACCTGAATTCTTATACTACCCCATGTCAAAGCGACCACAAGCCGACCCCGCGACTGCAAGATACAAAGAGAAATGCAACGCCATACTTTCGATTTCGCCGCGCATTCGCTATACCGGTGTCATGAACAAATTTGGACGGATGTTGGCCGGAGGGTTGCGAAAGGGCGTGACGCCGATGCTCAAGCCCGAGGAAGCTAGGAACGAGTACTTCATCGAAGCTACTAGGAGCATGCTGCGAAAAAATTTTGAAAACTCGATAGGCAGGACTGAATACACCCTCACCGCAAATGAAAAGGTCTGGATATCCACGATTCCAAGTGAGGATCG
>JBOGQL010000042.1:0-2283 GCA_050748985.1 Nitrososphaera sp.
GGATAAAATCCGACGTCTCAGGCGGATACTCGACGAACGCAACTCTCATATACCCATTGCCGTGGATGGAGGAGTTGACACTACGACAGCTCCTTTGGTCGTAAATGCTGGGGCAACAGTGCTCGTAGCAGGTTCAAGTGTGTATAATACATCAGGGACAGTAGCTGAGAACGTGAACGCACTGATTAAAAGTATTCATTCATGAAGATGCATTATTAAGTATCATAGGTCAGTGGTATTCTTATCTCACTGAGGCGATTTCGAACCTCGCCGTAAATTGTAATTTAATCACGGTCAAAATACTCCTGTGAACTGATGCGATTTTTTTATTTAAATTACAAACTCACAGAATAAAAAATATGCAGAATAAATAATTCAAGAGTGCTCATAGGCAACGAAGAAAAATGGAGCGACATGATAGTTTCATACTTGTAATTTTTGGCGCATCAGGAGATTTAACAAAACGAAAACTAATCCCGGCTCTTTTTGCGTTATATAGGCAAAACCTGCTTACAGAACAATTCGCCATATTGGGTGTTAGTCGCTCGGATCTTTCAGATACAGCATTTCGTGAAAGAATGAACGAAGGTATAAAACTATATAGTGAAAAACAACCGGAAGAAAAAATGCTAAATTCCTTTTGTAAAAATATCCATTATCAGTCCCTTGACGCAAGCAACAGTTCAGATTATGCAAAGCTGAGAACAAGACTTTTCCAAATTGATACGGAACTAAAAACTCGTGGCAATTATATTTATTATTTATCCACCTCACCTAATCTATTTCCAACCATTACAGAATCACTTGGAAAACAGAATCTAGAAAAGGAGGGAAATGGCTCCAGTTGGAAGCGGATTATTATAGAAAAACCGTTCGGACATGATCTTGAATCGGCAAAGGAGTTAAATGCAACACTGCTTAAAATTTTTGATGAGAAACAAATCTATCGCATTGACCATTATTTAGGAAAGGAAACTGTACAGAATATCCTAGCCTTCAGGTTTGCTAACGGCATTTTTGAACCACTATGGAACAGGAATTATGTTCATCATATTGAAGTAACTGCATCAGAACACATTGGTGTGGAAGACCGGGGCGAATACTACGATAACTATGGCGCTCTTCGGGATATGGTTCAAAACCACCTTTTGCAGATTGTAGGAATAATTGCGATGGAACCGCCTTCGTTTTTCGATGCCACTGCATTGCGTAATGAAACAGTAAAGGTATTCCAGTCACTTCGTCGCATCAAACCTGAGGAAGTGGGAAATTATGCAGTGCGCGGTCAATATACAGAATCAACCATACGCGGAGAAAAGGTTCCAGGCTATCGGAATGAAAAAAGAGTCGCTCCAGATTCCCGTACCGAAACCTTTGTAGCACTCAAATTATATATTGACAATTGGCGTTGGGGAGTTGTGCCATTTTACATTAGAACTGGAAAACGCCTTCCTACCCGAGTAACTGAAGTGGTCATCCATTTTAAAAAGACCCCCCATCATCTATTTACACAAAATAATATTTGTGATGTCAGTTGTAATGAGCTTATTATTCGCATTCAACCTGATGAGGGCATCTTGCTTAAATTCGGCATGAAAATGCCAGGCGCCGGTTTCCAGATAAAAGACGTCAATATGAACTTCCATTATTCAGACCTTGGCGATGCACATATTCCAGAAGCATATGAACGTTTACTACTAGATTGCATACTGGGTGATGCGACCCTTTACGCTCGGACTGATGCTGTTGAGGCTTGCTGGCGCTATGTAGATCCTATTTTAATGGCCTGGAGAGAAAGACCGGATATCAAAATTTATGGCTACCCAGCCGGCACCTGGGGACCTAAAGAGGCGCATGAACTTTTCGATAATCAGGAAGAGGATTGGCGCTATCCTTGCAAAAACTTGGCAACAGATGGTGAGTATTGTGAGTTGTAGATTGAGTAGTTAGGGCTCATTGCCGTAGTAGGAGGGAATGATGAAACTAGAAATCTATATTTTCAGTGACAGCCAACAACTCGCAGATACATTATCTCGGGACTTTCGCCGTTCCTTGGAGGCTCAGGCAAATGCAGGAGGATCAGTTTTTGTAGCCCTCTCAGGGGGCAATACCCCAAGAATATTTTTTGAAAGGCTTGCAGCACCACCATACCGTGAAGAAATCCCATGGAAAAATATTCACTTCTTTTGGGGAGATGAGCGATGTGTTCCGCCTGATGATACGGAGAGCAATTTCAAAATGGCGAATGATGCGTTTTTATCCCACGTAGCTATACCTGATAAC
>JBOGQL010000043.1:0-5430 GCA_050748985.1 Nitrososphaera sp.
GTCTTACGGAAGGCTGGACATCACTCATCACTCTGTGCTTTCAAGGGAGGAGGTCCAGAGAATAGAGCACAAGGCAAATACTGTCATCAGGGAAAACAAGCCGGTGATAATCAAGACTTATGATCGCGGTGACGCCGAACAGAAATTCACCTTTCGGATTTATCAGGGAGGCGTTGTGCCAACAGGCAACGTGCGCATCGTCAACATCGACAACTGGGACATCGAAGCTTGCGGAGGCACCCACGTGAAAAGCACGGGCGAAATAGGACTGGTCAAGATCGTAAAGTCAGAGAGGATTCAGGACGGCGTGGTCAGGCTGGAATTTGTAGCAGGCGAGGCGGCGGTTAACTACATGCAGCAGCAGGAAAGCCAGCTCGCATCCATAGCGCAGGCTCTGGGCTCGAGCAGGGAGAAGGTCGTCGAATCGTTTGACAGGGCGATGCAGGATGCCGAGGACGCAAAGAGAAAGGCGAAGACGATGCTAAGGGTCCTTTCGGAATCGGTAGCAAGGAGTGTCTCGTCGCAGGCAAAGAAACTTGGATCTGGCGTGCACCTTTATAGCACGTATGATGAGGAGCTGGACGAGGACTACCACATCGCGGTAGGCGAAAAGGCGATCGAGCTCGAGCCATCGCTGGTATACGTCGCCCTTATTTCAAAGGGCCAGGGGATCAGGGTGATTGTATTTGCCGGCAAGGATGCGCGCCAGAGTGCCAAGGCAGGGTCAATAGCCAAACAGGTCGCTGGCACGCTGGGCGGCTCTGGCGGTGGCGACGATCGGTTCGGGCAGGGAGGCGGAAGGTCAAAGGACAGAATAAAGGAAGCACTACTTCTGGCCGAGCAGTCAGTAAAATGATGATAGGAAATGAGCGACGGCACCCGGTTCGACTGGAACGCTATTGAAGAAAAGTGGATCAAGACGTGGGAGGAGCAGCATGCATTTGAATCCGACCCTGATGAAGGAAGGAAAAAATATTTTGTAACAGTCGCATATCCGTACCCGAATTCGCCGCAGCACATCGGTCACGGAAGGACCTACACTCTTGCTGACGCACACGCGCGATACATGAGGATGAAAGGCTACAATGTCCTCTTTCCCATGGGATTCCACTACACCGGCACGCCGATTCTGGGCATGTCCAGAAGAGTGGCAGCAGGAGACAGGGACCTTCTGGATACGTTTCGCGACATCTACAAACTCCCCGATGACGTCATCTCCACGTTCGCCGAGCCTGTCAATATTGCGAGCTACTTTCACAACGAAATCAAGCAGGGCATGAAGGAGATGGGCTATTCAATTGACTGGCGGCGCGAGTTTACGACGATCGACAGGATGTACTCAAGGTTCATTTCCTGGCAATTCAGAACGCTTCAGAAAAAGGGACTGATAGTGCAGGGTTCGCATCCAGTGGGATGGTGCCCGGCAGACCAGAACCCGGTCAGCCAGCACGACACGATGGGCGACGTGGAGCCGGATTTCAATGAATACACTGTCGTCAAGTTCCGAACCGGGGACCTGGTCGTTCCCGCGGCGACGCTTCGCCCCGAAACTCTGTTTGGAGTCACAAACATGTGGGTCAACCCAGAAATCGAGTACGTGCAGGCAGAAGTCGACGGCGAAAAATGGCTGGTGAGCAGGGAGGCGGCGAGCAAGTTCGAATTTCTGGACCACAAGGTAAGAATATTGAAGGCTGTGCAGGGCAAAGAAATAATCGGAAAGAAGACGCTAAACCCGGTAAACAACACGGAGGTTCCCGTGTATCCTGCGTCATTCGTTGACCCCGGCAGCGGAACCGGCGTGGTAATGTCTGTCCCTGCACACGCACCGTATGACTTCCAGGCTCTTGAGGATTTGAGGTCTGACAGGAAAACTCAGGAGGATTTTGGCATTTCAGACATTGTCACTCCAGTGAAGATAATTGAATCAGAAGGGCACCCTGGCATACCAGCGGAGGAAGTGATCAGGCAGTTCGGCGCGTCGAGCCAGAGGGATGAAAAGCTGGAGAAGGCAACGAATGAGCTCTATTCGCACGAATTCTACAAGGGAAAAATGATGCAGAACACCGGAAGGTTTGCAGGAATGGGTGTCGCTGACGCAAAAAATGATGTAAAGAACGAGATAATAAAAGCGGGTCACGCGGGAACAATGTATGAGCTCACCAAGAGGCCAGTCATATGCAGGTGCGGCGCGGAATGTGTAGTCAAGGTACTTAACGACCAGTGGTTTCTAAACTACGGGGACAAGCACTGGAAAGATCTTGCGCACGAATGCGCCAACAGGATGGACATCGTGCCGCAGGACATTAGGCAAGAGTTCGACTACGTCATCGACTGGCTTCGAGAGCGCGCGTGCGCCCGCAAGTCAGGGCTTGGAACAAAATTGCCATGGGACCCGGATTGGATAATCGAGAGCCTGTCAGACTCTGTCATTTACATGGCCTATTACACGATCGCAAAATACATAAACAGCAAGGAATTGTCCGACGACAACATCACGGACGCATTCTTTGACTACCTTCTGCTCGGCAACGGCAGTGCCGAGCAGGTTTCCAAGGAGTGCAGACTGCCAACGTCAACGGTGCAACAGGCGAGGAACGAATTCGCCCACTATTACCCCGTTGATTCAAGGCATTCCGGCCGGGACCTCGTTCCAAACCATCTTACGTTCTTCATATTCAACCACACCGCGATCTTTGGCAAGGATCACTGGCCTCAGCAAATTGTGGTCAACGGCTCTGTCCTGATGGAGGGGAAAAAGATGTCAAAGTCGCTTGGCAATATCATTCCCCTTCGCGCAGCGATCCGCGAATACGGCGCGGACACCATCAGGCTTGCAATACTGGTGTCAGCCGAAATCTTGCAGGACGCAGACTTTTCATTTGAGACCGCCAGAGGCATACGAGCAAAACTGCTCGGGATTCTAGAGATGGCTGCAAAGTGCAAAGGAGTGTCGCAAGGAAGCGGGACAGAGCTTGAAGACAGGTGGCTTATGAGCCGGCTCCAAAGAGCTATTGCCGAAACCACGGCTTCTATGGAAAGGCTCAGGATGAGGGAGGCGATACACCATATACTATATTCTCTCGACCAGGATCTTCAATGGTACACAAAGAGGGCGGCCGCGAAGAAAAGGAAAAACATTTTGCCGACATTGAAAGAGTTTGTGGATATCCAGCTGAGGATGCTGTCACCCTTTGCGCCATTCACGGCCGAAGAAGCGTGGGAGAAGATGGGAAACAAAAAGATGATTCCATCCGCAGGCTGGCCTGTGCCTTCGGAAGAACGAATAGACCCGGCAGCAGAAGAATCCGAGTTCGTGATTTCAAGCCTTCTCGGGGATCTCCAGAACATCGTGAAGGTTACAAAGATAAACCCGACCAAGATCACCATTTATACTTCATCAACTTGGAAGGCCCAGGTTTACAGGGAGATACTTGCGAAGGTTCTGGAAGGCAAGTCAAACTTTGGCGAGATCATCAAACTGCTGATAGCCAATCCAGAAACTTCTAGGATCAAGACCGATCCAAAGCTGGCGCAGAGAATGATTGATGATATTCTCTCAGCGCCTCTGGAAGCGAGAAATAGGAGACTAGAGCTGAGGGACTTCAGCGAGGCAGCCGCCATCAGGGATGCAGCATCCCTCCTTTCGGACATGATCAATAAGGCGGAGATAGCAGTGTATTCCGAAGAAGATTCAGCAAAGTACGATCCAAAGTCGAAGGCAAAATCAGCTAGGCCATTCAAGCCGGCAGTATACATGGAATAGGCTTGGATATTGCAATATTTTCCTGCAAGGCGGGATCGTTCATGCCAAAGAATTCATGAAGCCAGCACCCGCTAGCCGCGGAACCTTCGCTTCGCAACGACGGAGGATATCATGTAGAGCGCAAAGCCTGACGCAGCGACAATCAGACCATACAGTGACAACGACTCTCTGTCCCAATACTCGCCAAGACCTACGAGGATTGCCCCCATGATCAACAGGCCAATGCCTGCCCGCGCTGATCCGGGCATACGCATTCTCTTTTGTGCAGACAATCTTAGCATGCCTTGATTTCGCCTGTTAGATATCCTTTTGTCGCTTGCACCGGCCACCCAGATTTGAATATCTTTTTATTGGAACTTCCGACTAGTCATCAACACTCAATGAAAATTGCAGTCGTCGGGATCGGGGTGGCTGGCGCCTATCTTATGAACAGGCTGAGCGACGATCACGACAACGATGTTGTCGGCTTTGAGCGGATGCCGCGGGATCAGCACGACGCGGTATGCGCGTGGGCAACGTGCGAGAATGTGATGGCGGATCTTGCCGGCAACTGTGGCCTGGACTTCGACAATTATGTCCTGCACGAAGGCAAGCATATGCGGGTAGACCTTCGACACGACGATAGCGTTGACATCAGGCTCAGGGGCATGGTGAGCTACGACAAGCTGCGGCTAATACAGGACATGATAAAAGGATCAGAGATCCGGTTTGGAAGGGCGCCCCGAAAAGACGAGCTCGAGCCAGATTTTGACATGATCATCGATTCGACAGGCTTCCATCGGAACTACCTTCCTAGGATCGAAAACGAGATGTGGATCCCATGCGTGCAGTACAAAGTAAAGTATGCGGCCGGCAGGGAGCCCTTTGACGACTTTTACCTGAGGACCTTTCCGTCTATGTCAGGATATTTCTGGTATTTTCCTCTGGGCAATGGCTACGCGCACGTGGGTGCCGGCGATTTCTTGAAGGCACACTGTCGCTTCGTCGACGAATTCCTGAACAGGCATGAATGCGAGGTGATAAAAAAAGTAGGGCGGCCGGTCAGGCTGACGCCTCCTGCGAGCTGCGAACCGTTCACGGACGGCAGGAAATCCGTGGGCGTCGGCGAGTCTATTGGCACGGTCTACCCTTTGCTTGGTGAGGGAATTATCCCTTCGACCTGGTGCGCTGAAATTTTCCTCAAGAATATGCACGACCTGCAGGCGTATCGCCAGGCAGTAATCGACAAATTCAAGGTGTACTCCCTCGTATTCAAGTTCATTCAGCTAAAAATGTCCGGCAAATTCAGCATGGTCAGGCACGCCATCGACATGCTCAAAGTGTACAGCCACATGAAAAGTGAGCAGGAAAGGTATGGCATGCAGGTAAAGATGGCTGACATGCTCAAAGTCTCCTCAATCTAAAGAATCTTGGTTTGTGGCTGTATACCTGTAATGAGATATTACTAGTAACAGGCTTTTCCATCACCCGATATCTTTCGCGCCCCTGGAAGCTAGACCCTTTCGTACTGAATATCCATGGCCTAGGACTATGGACTCATGAAAATGACAGATTCCGGCTTTATTTTTAGAAGAACTCTCTTCTCCCCCGGTGCACGAAAAGGGTACTTGTCGGCGCCCAAATATTTCTTGGCCATCTTGTCAATATGCTCGTCCGCTCCTTGGTTG
>JBOGQL010000044.1:0-3739 GCA_050748985.1 Nitrososphaera sp.
CTTGAGGGGTCCAGACTCGAGCCCTTCGCGCGTGGAATAATCACAAAGTCACGATCCGCCTGGCACCTAGTGGCGATCGCGTATTCGACGGCAACCGGATCCGTTGGATCAATGTCTTCGTCAACCACGGTCGCCATCTTCAGCGAAGGATGCGATGCAAATGCAGCCAAAAGTGCGTTCTTTGGCTCTCCCTCAAGCCGTTTCTTGATCTGTATGACGGCAGCCAGCCAATTGCACCCTCCGTCCGTGAGGTGCACGGATTTGGTGGAGGGGACCACATTCTTTACCTGGTCGTACATCTTGGCTTCTACGGGAAGACCCATAAGCAGCCTGTGCTCGGCATACCCTGGGAGGATGTCGTGGTAGATCGCGCCATCCCTAAAGCTAATCTTTTCGAGCTCAAAGACGGGCTGCTCGCGCTTGAAATCATAAGTACGGAGCATTTCGACCATCCACTCTTCGTGGGTCCTGTCTTTTAGGATTCGACCCTCGAGGACGATCTCTGCGTGACTTGGAACTAGAAGGCGAGAGCGGCCCGTTCTTGAAAGTGTAAGCCCGCCTCCTAACATTGAATCCGCGATGAGCATTTCATCGACACCGTAGGCAGCTTGGTACGCGGCCGCTATGCTGACTGCGGGGTGTACACCAATTGTCACGGCTACCTTCAGGTCTTCTCCGTGGTCGCGAGCGTACGTATAGGACTTGTGCAGATGCCTGCCTTCAACCATTCGGATCGCCATGTGGTTTTCGTCGAGCCGGAGGAGCCTGTGAGTCGATGCATTCTGGTTGCCCTTTTCCTGATCTCTTGCGAATACGATCGAGGACGTTACAAATGCACCCGAGTCCTTTTCGAAGTGCGTTACTATGGGAAGATCATGCAGGTTTTTTGAAGAATTTTTCTCGAATGGCGCCCCAGTCTGAACATTAGGAGGCTCGTGGATTTTCGCCAGCGCTTCAGTGAATATCTGATGGATCGTCTGTTTATTATTACTGCTTTTCGTCGGTTTATTGCTCTGAAAACCCGAGATTGCCATATAAAACCTTCTTGCAGTGCCGCAGACGTTTGACGCTACTGAAGAGATCTTGCTGTTTCGGACCTTGGAAAAAAGCACAGCTTGCCTGCCATCAAGCTTTGCTGTAAGCGCCGCCAGCTCGAATTTTGCGCTAACATCCTTTCTAACGCGTACAAGCTCTTTCTCACGATCCAGCAGGGACAGGAATCCCCGAAAATCCATAGAACTGCCGTCATTGTTTTTCTTCAACGCGACTTCTCCCGTCAAGCAAGTTCATTATCTCTTCCATAATTGCTTTCATATCCTCCAGCTGAAGCGGGTTCTTGCTGTAAAGGGACACCATGCAAATACCATTCACCATCGAAGAGACTTTTTCTGAAATTGTGTTGACAAAAATTGAATCGTATTTGCTCGGAATGACTTTGGCGGTGTTTACTTTGCCGCCTTTGGCGCTGATAGAGACTGAAACGGCTCCTATGCGCGGCGTATCTTCGGATATAATGATGAAGCAACCATTTTGGAAAAAGAGACTCTGGATAGAGAAATTCCTCCGAGTACTTGATCTGACGATCTTGCCTACGTGTACGTCAGACCCATTCTGCATTCGCTTATCTTACGCGTACAGTGATGGGCTTTACCACTTTATACTCTTGCTTCTTCGTCCTGGCCCTGAGCTTTGCCTTGTACTTCAGGTTCCTTGGCTTTGTCCGAAGCCTGTAGCCGCAGCACGGGCACCAGAGGCCATCCCACTTTATGAATATCTCACAGATCTGGCACCTCTTCTGTCCGCTGGCGTACCTGCCAGAGCCTACTGGCTTTTGAGCCTTGTGACGGATGCATATTCCTTTACAGGTCATTCACATGACATAATGGATTTTTCTATTTTAACAGTAGTATTCACCGATCATGATGAATAAACATAGTTATGTGAAAAGAAGAAAAAAGGCTGGAAGCCTTTAGCGGACGTTGATGCTCTTTGCCTTAAACGCCTCGTTCATCGTCAGGTACTCTTCCATCCTCATCTTGATGTCGTCCGGTTCTGTGTCATCCATTCCGGAAAAGCCGGCCCTGAACGAGATCTTGTTCCCAGAGACGTTCACGTCAGAAATCTGCATGTCCGCGTAGACATTGGCAAGTTCGTTAACCCAGTCCTTGGCTTCGCTCGAGTCTACTCCTGACGTGTCGATATTTACGCTTAACATTTTTGTCATCCGAAACCACCTAACACGCAATTCATACCGGCATTAATAAAGTTGACGTGTTGACTGCAAGCCAGGCGGGATGCTGAATTTAAACAGCTCTTGTTTTCAGAATATAAAGCCTATTTTTTATCCTCGAAACCCCAGTACTTTGTAAGTTCCTTCTCGAATTCAGAAAACTGGTCGCCGTTCAGGAAGTCGCCACAGTTCTTGTGGTTTGCGATCACCTTCATGCCAACCAGCTTGAAGTCCACTTCGAAAAAAGTGACTTTTGGACAGTTGCACATGTATGCAAGTGATCCTCGTCTGGTTACACTTATTTGTTTATCTCCCGAGTCGAATAAACATTTATCAGTTGCCTTATCCTAAGTCTTGTGATGACCTCTGTTAAATTCCTAGCCTGCATCTCGCTGTTATTGCTGGTGTCATCGGTCGTTACAATTTCCTTGAACGCGAAGAGCGCCTATGCTGCAGACGATCTTTGGTATCCTGGAGAAGGAGTGAAACAAGACATGTACGTCAAATACAGAATTCAAGAGGAAGGTGCGAATGGTAATAGACCTTTTGAAATGACCATATACTTCAAGGAATTGGTAGACGGTAACTGGGTGGCTCCTGCGTTTGTGGTGGACCAAGGCCGAGTGATTAACGGTACACTCAAGCTAGCGGAAAACATGCAAGCGCTTTCTGGAGGGGAAGGTGTCCCGGCGGAGATGAGTACGTACATCAGCGGGTATCACGGTTCCCTGCATTATCTCGACGCATTTACTACAAAATACGAACCTCTGTCTTTGACGGATGCAAATTGGGGTAAGACAGGTTCCATTGGCGGTCCGCCGGTAAACCCAAGTGGGACAGAGAAGGTATCATTTGTTGGTGCGCAGGAATTGTGCCAGACAGATTCGTGTGATTCAACTCTAATTCTGTGGCACAAAGGTGTCGATAGCAAGGTGTGGATTGTCAACGAATTTCCGTACCCAGTGAAAGCGCTGGCCTATGCTGATGTCACAACCGGTCAGCCGCCAATCCAATTCGCATTCGAGCTTTTAGAAACGGGAACGGGCCAGCCCGAAGTGCCTGCATCTGGTGAAGAAATCCCAATCCCGCCTCTAGGACCGCAGGCGACTCCCAGGGGAACGTACGAAGTGGTGCTCGAGTGGGAACCGGTCGAAATCCGGCCGGGAGCTACAATTGCCTTTGGAGTCGTCATGACCGAGAATAACGGATTTCCTCTGGAACGCGTGAATTATGATTTCACGATAGAGGATGGAAGCGGTAATGTGGTGAACGAATTCAAGAACCAGAATTCGGACTTTGGCACGGGAACCCATGAGGTTACGTTTGACAGTGCAGGTCCGATGACCGTCGCTGTTAGGATTAACTCGATCAGCGGCGTGCCAGCCGGAGGCGGAACATTCACGGAAGAAGCCAAGTTCAACATAGTCGTGGTGCCCGAGTTCCCCGTGAGCGCCGCCATAATAGCGGCAGTGGTGATCGGATTCGTCGTCATCCTGACAAGGTCAAAAA
>JBOGQL010000045.1:0-3314 GCA_050748985.1 Nitrososphaera sp.
TGCATACCGACCAGGACGTTCTCCAGCGCAGTCATATTCGGGAAGAGGCGGATGGTCTGGAAGGTGCGGGCAATGCCGAGGGCGGTGATCTGGTTGGGCCTGAGCCCGGCTATCTCTCGGCCGTCGAAGGCGAGATGCCCGGAGGTGGGTCGGTACAGGCCGGTTACCAGGTTGAAGAGGGTCGTCTTGCCCGCCCCGTTGGGGCCGATAAGGCCCCGGATCTCGCCCTGCTCAATGCTGAAATCGACCTCGTTGACAGCAACGAGACCGCCGAAACGCTTGGTGATCTTCTTGGTTTCCAGCAAGGTCATCGCACTGCCGGCTCTGCGCCGGCTCCTTCCGTCGCGTGAAGCTCGGCCCGCCATCTCTGGGAGGGGAAGAGCCCCCCGGGTCTCAGGACCATGACGATGATCAGCGTGGCGCCGAAGAAAAACCACCGCCAGAGCTGCAGGTCTACGTTCGTCAGGGGGGTGATGTTCAAGAGCCTCCCGAGACCCCTCACCAGTTGGGTCGATTGCGCCAGGACCACCCGGTCGAAGAAGAGGATAAACATCCCCCCCATGATTACCCCCGTGATGCTCCCCATGCCCCCCAGGATGACCATGCAGAGGATTATGATGGAGACCTGAAACCGGAAGAGCTCGGGGAAGATGGCCTGAAGCTTCGCCGCGTAAAAGGCCCCGGCGAAACCCGAGAAGGAGGCACCCAAGGCAAAGGCCAGCAGCTTCGTCCGAATGGGATCGACCCCCATGCAGGCGGCCGCAGTCTCGTCCTCACGGATGGCCATCCAGGCCCGGCCCAGCCGGGAATGCTCAAGACGGTGAGAGGCCAGGACGACCAGGACCCCGATAACCAGGATCAGAAAATACCAGGGGAGAGGATCGAAGCCGAACTCGAAGCCGAAGAGCCTCGGCCGGCCCACGGGATTCAGGCCCTGAGGGCCGTTGGTCAGATTGAAGTTTTCGACCAGCACCCAATCTCCGATGCGGATGTCGAGGTTCCAGAGGTTTCGAAAGGCAATAGGGATCACCTCGCCGAAGGCCAAGGTGATGATCGCCAGATAGTCTCCCCGCACCCGGAGGGTGGGGGCACCGATGATGACGCCGAAGAGGGCGGCGATGACCACGCTGCACCAGAGGACGATCCAGAAGTTCCACTCGAGTCCGTGGCCGGGCCAGGTGAGGACGCCCGTCGTATAGGCCCCGATGGCGAAGAAGGCGGCGTAGCCCAGGTCCAAAAGGCCGGCGTAGCCAACGACGATGTTCAGCCCCAGCGCCAGCACGACGAAGACGGCGGCATCGGTGACGGCGTACAGGGTCTGCAGATTCAGGGCCTCGTCCACGAAGGGGTAGATGAGAAGGCATATGGCCCCGCCGATCCAGGGAAGTGCCCTTTGGTACTTCGCCATCTCGTGCCCCTCCAATTCAACGGTACTAGAACTTCTCCGGGATCTGCTCCCCCAGAATGCCGGAAGGTCGAAAGACCAGGAACAGGATCAACAGGGCAAAAACGGTCGCCCGCGTCCAGGCGGCGGAAAGATATTGATCGCTCAAGGCCGACAGACAGCCGATGAGATAGGCGCCCAGGACCGCCCCGGGGATATTGCCGATTCCCCCCACCACGGCGGCGGTAAACGCCTGAAGCCCGGCGTCAAAGCCCATGAGGTACCGACCGGTGTTGAGGTAGATGCCGACCACCATCCCGGCGGCCCCGGCCAACGCTCCGCCGATGAAGAAGGTCGTCATGATAACGCGCTCGATGTTGATCCCCATCATGGCGGCGGCCTCCCGATCCTGGGCCGTGGCCCGCATCGCCTTGCCCATCTTTGTATGCTTGACGAAGAGGGTGAGGCCGACCATCAAGGGGATCGTGACCGCGACGAGGAAGACGTCTTTGGTCGTGAACAGGACCTCGCTCTGGGGGCCCAGGAGCGCAGGGGCCAGGTTGATGGTGGGGAAGATGTTGTAATAATAGATCTGACCGGGGCCGTACCAGTTCTGCATGATATTTTCCAACGCGAAGGAGGCGCCGATCGCGGTGATCAGTGGGGCTAACCGGGGGGCATGGCGCAGGGGTCGGTAGGCGATGCGGTCCACGCTCATATTGGCGAGCCCGGTCGCCAGCATGGTGAGGAGCATGACCCCGGGGATCGTCCAGAGGAGCTGCCCGCCGGTCAGGGTGGAGGTGATCCCCAGCCAGGTTAACAGGCTTAACGAGATGAAGAAGCCCAGGGCGTAGATGTCGCCGTGGGCGAAATTGATCAACTCAATGATCCCGTAGACCATCGTGTAGCCTAACGCGATCAGGGCAAGATACGAGCCGGTGGTGAAGCCGTTAATGAGTTGTTGCAGAAAGACTTCGTGGGCCGTCATGGTGGGTCCTAAGACAGGGAAGGGGGTCGAACGCTCCCGACCCCCTTCCCCACCCGCAGTTCCGCGTCACGCATGGACGCCGACTTTCGTCAGCACTTCATATCCTTCCCGATCACCCGGAGAAATTGAAACTTTCCTTCCTTCACGAGGTACCCCGCCATATCAGTTCGCGTGGTATCTCCATTCTTGTCGAAGCTGAAGGTCCCGGTGATCCCGGGGAAATTCTTGGTGTTGCGAACCGCATCGAGGATCTTGGCCCGGTCCTTGACGCCAGCCCGCTTGACGGCGTCCAGAACGACCGTGGCCGACTGGTAGGCGTACAGCGACCAGCCGATCGGCTCCTCCTTGTACTTTGCCTTATAGTCGGTGTAGAATTTCTTTGCCGCATCGTTCGGCAGTTGATCAGGCGGGACGCCGGGGAAGGTGAGGTAGACCAAATTGTTCACCGCCGCAGGGGTCGCCTGCTCCACCAGGCCCGGGCTGTAGAGACCGTCGGGCCCCATGAACTTCATTCCAGTGTCGAACATCCCGAGCGCCTTCATCTGCTGGATGATCTGGACCCCGCCGGAGTCAATGACGAACCCCCCGTAGACGAGGTCAGGCTTGGTGGCCTTGACCTTGGTCAGGAGGGCCCGGAAGTCGATGGCTGTCGATTCGACCCCATCATGGCCCACGACCTGTAGGCCCAGACGGCGCGCCTCTTGATCGAAGACATCGGCGATTCCCTTCCCGTAGAGCTGCCGGTCATCCAGGACATAGACGCGCTTGAAGCCGAGGCACTTGGACCAGGCCGCCCCTGCCCCCCCTTGAAGATCATCGGCCGGGTGGGTGCGGAAATAGTTGACATTGCCGGCGGGCCGGTAGATATCTGGCTCTCCTTTGTCGAAGCCAGGCTTGGTCAGTCCAGGCCACGTATTGGCAGGGGTGATCATGACGAGGCCG
>JBOGQL010000046.1:0-3495 GCA_050748985.1 Nitrososphaera sp.
TCTCTCCCGCCTTTTTCCTGTCCCGTCATAGCCCTGGAAATTGCTACGGCGCTTGCGAATGCCTGACCCATAAAGCCGCCGCCATGCACCTGGACATCGATGTCGACCCTGTTGCGCAACTCTCCTACAAGCGTGAGGGGAGTTAAGACCAGCTCCCTAGCCACATCAGGCGCTACGAGTTCCGCCGGGGTGTTGTTAATTCTTACCCTGCCACTCCCTTTAGAAATGGTGGCGACCGCCCTGCTTGACTTCCTCTGCCCGGGGTAAAGTTCCACCTTGTTTGTCATTGCTACGGTCCCTTCCAACCTATCTGCTTGGCTATGTCTCCAACAGTTAGATAGTACGATTCAGGTTTTGTAATCTTTGAATCAGCAAAACTCTCCAGCTTTGCATTTTTCATTTCTTCTGGAACACCGATATATACTCGCAGCCGCTGGTGGGCCTCAATTCCGGTTGTTTTTCTTTTCGGAACCATCCCTCTTACCATCTTTGACAGAATGGTATCCGGTCGCCTAGGATGAAATGGCCCATGTATCGGGTTTGTCACTGAATTGATCTCAAGGTGCTCCTTGTAGAGCTCGATTGTCTTGTAACGGTTGCCTGACAGCATTGCCTTTTCTGCATTCACAATGGCGACCCTGTTCCCCTGCAAAAGCAATTTTGAAACATGCGAACACATCCTTCCTGCGACGCAGTTTGTCGCGTCCACCACTATCTGCTGCCTGCTCGCAGTTTTCTGCTCAGCCAATTATTCGTACCCCTTTCCCGTCAGGATGTTTTTTGATCAATTCTTCGAAGGTAACTACCCTGCCGCCCGCTCCGACTATTTTCTTGGCGGCGCCTTCCGATACCGAATAAGCACATACAGTCAGCTTGTGACCTAGATTACCCGTTCCCAACACTTTGCCCGGAACCACAAGTACCTCACCTGACTTTGTAATGTCTGCCAGCCTGCCGACATTGACCTCTCTCCTGTTCGCTCTCGGACCTCCCAGTTCTCTTTCGAGCGAGCGCCAGATCGGCGACTTGGACTTCTTGAACGCTTGGCGCAGGGTCCAGATCGCATTATCCAGCATAGTGTTGGCAAACATTCTTGGTCGTTATGTCACCCCGTAATTGAAGTTCCCCAAATAAACGTAGCTAGGCGTTCTTTGGAATCTTCAGCGATGAAGCCACCTGCTTGAAAGTCTTGACCTTTGAAGCAAGTCTTTCGGCCGCTGACAATAATATTTCCTCCGCAGTCAGCGCTCCATTTGACTCTATTAGCAGGATGATTTCGTTTTCGTCCTTGCCATCCTTGACGACGGCTGCAGATGTCGGCTGCCACTTTGCGTGATCCTTGCCTGTGCCAAGCCTAGCGTACGCTTCGAACTTGAGCTTCTGACTGGGAGCAAGGACAACAATAGGAATGTCCTTACTGACAGGCTTGACGAGCTCATCTTCAGATACGAGCTCGCCAGACAATACGACCTTTGACTTTTCACTCGCCTCGGAATCGAGCACCAGAAGCACTCGGCACTTGCTGCAGCCCAGAGTGCTCTTGCAGTCACATTCGTGGGGCATTACAAACCTGCCGGGGTCAGTCCTTAACGGAATGAGCCCCAGCCTGTGGGCCACTGCCTCATCATGCATGACAGACGAGTTTTCGAGCATAACTACATCGTCAATGGCAAGCGTCGGCACTTCGCTGATAGCAAGCCTGCGAAGGGAATTAACATACTGTCTAGGAACGTTGTTGAACTTTACAACTATCATCTCGCCGGATTTTTCAACAACTTCAACAGAAGGAGAAACCAATACTCAGAAAACTGCGCCAAATCGTCCTTAAAAATCTACCGAAAGTTGCAAGATTTCTGCGTCAATTTTAACATGCATATATACTTCTGCTGAAAATGATCCGGGAACACCTAAGGCATGACAGATACCAAGTATACTGTCGTACGCCTCACTATCGAGGGCGACAAATTCGAACTCCTTGTCAAGCCGGATCCTGCGCTAGAGTACAAGCTCGGTAAGCGCTCCGATATTTCAAGCGTGTTAGTGTCAGACGAAATATATTCAGATGCGAATAAGGGTTCTAGGGCCTCTGGCGAAAAGCTAACAAAGCATTTTCGAACGACAGACGCGACGGAGGTTGCAAAGCAAATCCTTGCTAGGGGAGAACTCAATCTTACTACTGATCAGCGCAGAAAGATGGTGGAGGAAAAGCGCAAACAGATAGTGCAGCTAATCAACAGAAGCTTCGTAGACCCCAAGACGCATCTGCCTCACCCCATCGTCAGGATTGAAGCTTCAATGGACCAGGCCAGGATATCCATAGATCCGTACAAGAAGGCAGAGGACCAGGCTAGAGCAGTGGTCGACGCGCTCCGAAGTATACTGCCGCTCAAATCCGAGACCGCAAGGCTCACCGTCACGGTTCCACCACAATTTGCAGCGCAGTCATACAGCATATTGAAGTCACAAGGCGATTTCAAAGGCGAGGAATGGCTCGCAGACGGATCCCTTCGCGTCGTTCTTGAAATGAATGCCGGGATGAAAGGTCAGTTTCTGGACCGACTCGGTTCGGTTACGAAAGGGTCAGCCCAGGTGAAAGAGGGATGACGGGGGTATCTACAATTAGAATATAAGTCAGCTATTAATACTGACCAGCAATACACAGGAGATAGGAAAAAATGAAAAATGATCACAGAGTACTTTTGGAACGGCTATTTGCCCCGGTGGTGAATCTTTGAGGAATGCACGATATCAAGAGAAAATATGTAATCCCTGGAGACAAGATTGCTGATGGCAATTTTAGACCTCTGATGAATGTCATCAGGTCTGGCAACTCGCTTATCGCAACAAGGATCGGCATTGCGGAGACGGGACGTGATGGTGTCAAGGTTATACCGCTATCCGGCGTTTACATCCCACGAGTCAACGACTTGGTGATTGGCAAGATAATCGATCACTCGTCTCTTTCATGGGAGGTCGATATTAATTCATGCTTCTCGGCCCACCTGCCTGCTCAAGACGTATTCGGCCGCGACTTTTCGCCGGCAAGGGATGACATGGCAAAGCACTTTGCCATAGGCGACATGATTACCGCCAGAATAATGGCCTTTGACAGGACAAGGGATCCGATGCTGACTGTACAGGACAGGGATCTTGGGAAAATAGCAGGAGGCGAGCTGCGCAGGATTTCTGCGACGCGCGTGCCGCGGCTCATCGGGAAGAGGGGGTCAATGATCCAGACGATAGAGCAGGCCACCCATACACGTGTCCTCATCGGACAAAACGGAATAGTCGTAGTCACAGGCAGAAATCCAGAAGGAATAAAACTGGCCGTCCAGGCAATCATAATGGTCGAAGAAGAGGCCCATACTGCCAACCTAACCCAGCGAATCAAAGTGCTGCTAAATGTGCCCGATGCGCCCCCGCAGCGGGAGGCATCACGCGCTCCTGTAGGCGCTGCTGCCGACAGACCTGAAGAAGCTGAATCCACGATAGACG
>JBOGQL010000047.1:0-5566 GCA_050748985.1 Nitrososphaera sp.
CCCCGGCCGGGCAGGCCGACATCTTTTCAGGAATTGGCGGTAACCAATACCTGAGAGTATTCCAATTGCACGGTGACACCTATGATCTCCCGACTGACGCGGTGGTTCTCGCGAAATCGGACCTCTACCCTCAGGCATTCAGAATCGGCTCGGCGGTCGGAATCCAGTTCCACCTTGAAGTCGACAAGAGTATGGTCGAGCGCTGGATGAATGAATACGCAAAAGAAGTGAAGGAAGAAGATATCCGCAAAGAAGACGTCCTCCCCAAGGCAGGAGAAATCGAGGATCTGTCACTGAAGTGCTCCCAGGTATATCGCAACTTTTCCATGGCGCTTCAGAGAGGATTACGATAAAATCATTATCTTTTCCAGCATTTTCAATAAAAACGCAGTCTCGCGACCATCCCTAATGCCAAACTATAAAAGAAGCTTTTCAGGTTTTTTCATCCAGATCAGAAATGGCCACCCAACAGGTCGAGAAGATCTTTAACGATGTTTTCTCTAGCAAAGAAAAAGTAATCACTGAAGAGCTCGCTAAACAGGTTCTGACCGAATATGGAGTTAAGGTGCCCAGATATGCGTTGGCAAGAAGCGCCGAGGAAGCAGAAAAGAAAGCCCGCGAAGTAGGCTTCCCACTTGTCGCCAAGATTGTCTCTCCGCAGATATTGCACAAGACGGACGTGAAGGGCGTCAATGTGGGCATTACCACGGAAGCCCAAGCAGAGGAAGCGGTAAGTGACATGCTTGGCAGGCTGTCAAATCAGTATAACGTTAAAGGAGTGCTATTGGAAAAAATGGCAGCGCCGGGAGGGATTGAACTCATAGTCGGCCTTCAGAGTGATCCGCAATTCGGCCCAGTAATAATGGCCGGGATCGGAGGCATCTACACAGAGGTATTCAAGGACGTCTCGTTCAGGGTTTTGCCCATAACAAAAGACGATGCCAAGAGCATGATAGAAGACCTGAAGGGAAAGCAAATCCTCAAGGGCTTTAGAGGAATGCAACCCGTAAACATGGACATGCTTGCCGAGGCTCTGGTTAACATCGGCAAGTTCGGAACGGACATGGCGCCGTATTATGACAGCATCGACTTTAACCCGGTGATCTGCTATGAAAATGACTATGTTGTCGTGGACGCGAAAATCCTGCTCCGCGACAAGCCGGACTTGGAGGTCGTTTCGAGAGCGCAGCCTGACTCTGAGTACATGGACTTGTTCTTCAACGCAGAATCAGTCGCGCTGGTAGGCGCGTCACCCGAGCCTGGCAAAGTAGGCAACTCTGTTCTCGAAAGTTTGGTGAAGCACGAATACAAGGGCAAGGTGTTTCCTGTCAACGCAAAGGGATACCCGGAAATAATGGGCATCAAGGCGTACAAGAGCCTAGAGGAGATCCCGGATAAAGTCGACGTTGTCGTCGTCACCGTTGACCTGAGGTTTGTTCCCGATCTTCTAAAGTCGGCCTCGAAGAAAGATATACACAACTTTGTGGTAATTTCCGGAGGAGGCAAGGAACTCGGGGGCGAGCGCGCCTCAATCGAAGCACAGGTAAAAGAGCTTTCGAAGCAGCTCCGCATAAGGATAATCGGGCCCAACTGCATAGGCATGTTTAACGGGCAGAACAGGCTGGACTGCGCTTTCCAAGGGCATGCGAGGATGCTGCGGCCCAAGAACGGCAAAGTGGCGTTCCTTTCCCAGAGCGGCACGGTCGGGATTGCATTCATGGAAACATCGGATTCGTTTGGAATGAGCAAGATGATATCCTACGGCAACAGGTCTGACGTGGACGAAGCAGACATGATATGGTACCTCTCCGAGGACCCTCAGACTGACGTCATTGGTTTGTACGTCGAAGGCCTCGGCGACGGCCGCAAGTTCATGAACACCGCAAAGAAGGTCCTGCGAGACCGCCAAAAGCCTATCGTAGTTTTCAAGAATGGAAGATCTGCAAGGGGAGCAAAGCAGGCGGCATCGCATACAGGATCGCTTGGCGGCTCGCACGCGGTAGTGAAGGGCGCCCTTGATCAGGCGGGCGTGATTTCAGTCGACAGCTACGAAGAGCTAACCGCTTCGCTCAAGGCTCTGGTCTGGCAGCCCGTGCCAAATGGCGGCAGGGTTGCGATGGTCACAAATGGAGCCGGCCCCATAATCGCAGCCATCGACAACTTTGAGAGACTGGGACTTCAGGTGGCAGAGCTAAGCGAGGACTCCAAAAGGGCCCTAAAGGAGCACTACCCTCCAACCTATGTCATCGGAAACCCCTGTGACATCACCGGCTCTGCCAACGCCGACGACTACAGGTTCGCAATACAGACGTTCATGGACGACCCAAACGTCGACATAGTCATGCCCTGGTTCGTGTTCCAAGACGACCCGCTCGAGGAATCCATTGTCGACGTGCTCGCGAACTTCCAGAAACAGAGGAAAAAGCCGATCCTCGCGGGCGCGATGGGCGGACCATTTACACAAAAGATCTCTCGGAGAATTGAAGACGCAAACGTGCCAGTGTACCTTTCGGTGACAGAGTGGGCTACCGCTGCGGGAGCCCTGACAAAGTGGGCCAGGGTAAGCGGCAAGGCGAGATAGGCTTCCAGTCCTTGCTTCAATAATTTAAATAAGCTGGCGGCTGCGCCGCCGTAGTTGGCCACTGCTGCGCTGAAGGCACGCCGTGCGTTTGGGCTGCTTTTCATTTGCGTGTCAGTAGCGGTTGCATCGGCTTCTGTTGCCAGCGAGATAGCGTACCTTAATGATTCGCCGCTCTATCTGCACGCGGCAATCTGGCTCGGCAGTTTTGGGGCTGTCTTTGGAGCTGCGTCCCGTTCCTTTCGAAAGGCTGCTCCAGCAATTGCAGCAAGGATGAAGGGCAGCGCCAAATGGTCCGGAGGATCAAAGTCTCTGAACGGAGTCTGCTGGGCCGGACCATTTGTTGCGATCGCGGCGTTTCCTTTCATATACCAGTACCTAATTCTTCTCGGCATCGGTCTTGGCAACCTTTCAACATATCTGCTAATCAGGAAGCACTCCGGAAATGACAACCGGGAGCAGCTGATAGTTGCGGCTATTTCCCTCGCTGCCATCCCTATCGCCTTTGCAATAGACAGCACTCTCTTTGTCAACCATCAAGATGTCGCCGTGATGCTCTCGAGAATCCTTATCGCGGTCGCCTATGCTGCGGGAGGCGCGTTTGCGTTAGTTGGAAATACAAAAGCGGGCCCGGTGGGCTTCGATCCCACGACTTCCGGCTCTCCTCATTAGGATATAGAAGGCAGGCGCTCTGTCCATGCTGAGCTACGAGCCCGCTCACGTAAACTGTCTCTTGCGCGCGCAAATGACAGTTTGCATGGCAGCAGAAGGGCGAACCATTCCTTAATAAAATGTTTATTTCGGGAAGACAACTTCAGTCTATTCTGAGGCCCGTACAGCGTTGGCGGAGATAAACCAAATGGCGAGTTCTGTGTTAGAAAGGATCCGAAATATTCAAAATCTGTTGTAAAATGTGTAATAATAATGCTCTGCTATTGCGAATTGCATATCACGAAACTATAATAGCTAGCCAGAGAATTGTAAGACTGTTATCAACTAGAGCGACGACAATATGACGGAGAACGAGATGAAAAATGAACCGAAATCCGGGATTTCCCCGGATAAGATGCACGACTTTTGGACAGACGTGATGAAACTGCCTACCATCGGCCCGCTGTACGCTTTCTCAAAGGATTTTGGCGCACACGCGAACGATTACATTAATCTGGGCAAAATAATGGCGGAACTCAAAACACAAAATGACAGCTACTGGGCGCTTCTAAGCGCGGCATTTGCAAAAGCAACACAGGAAACGACAGAGAAAGCGCCAAAGCAACTGGTTTCGAAGGAAGATTTCGAGAATTACAGGCGGGGCATGATCGAGGCCTTCGAAGATGCATTTACCGGACTTTTCGCATCGCCGGAATTCTCGGTGGTTTACGGCAAGGTGTTCAGTGCGCAGCTAGATTTTTCAAAGGCGCTCCAGAGCATTGCCGAAAAGAATCTAAAGATCCTGAACATGCCTACGCGGGCTGAAATTGACGAAATACTTAAGGATATAAATGCCTTAAGGAAAAGCGTACGGGAGCTCAAAAAGGAAATAGAGGTTTTAAAGAATGACCAAGCAAGAAGCATTGCAACCTGACCAGCAGCCGCAAGAGCCGCAATCTCCGCAGCCGCCTGTGCCGCAGGAGCCTGTGGCAAAGGCAGTGAAGCCGGAGTCGAAAGCCTCCGAAGAAATGCAGGAACTTTACCGCAGGCTGGAAAAGACCAGGGCGGTGCTTCACGCAGCCGGAAGCATTGAAGTAGGCAAGACGCCCCATGAAATACTCGAAGAAACAAGAACCTACAAGCTGCTGCACTACCAGCAGATGGTCAGCAAGACCGCCAAGACACCGGTTCTTGTGGTGTACGCGCTCATTAACAAGTCCTATGTCCTGGACCTCCAGCCGGACAAGAGCTGGATCCGCAGCCTTCTGAGCCAGGGATTTGACGTTTACCTCATTGACTGGAAGACTCCCACCAGTGCCGACAAGTACGTTTCATTTGACGATTACGTAAACAGCTACGTCGATGACTGCGTTAATACAGTCCTGAAGAAGAGCAAAGTCGACAAGCTCACGCTGCATGGATATTGCATGGGGGGAAGCATGTCCATCATGTACACCACCCTGCACCAAGAAAAGGTACGAAACCTTGCAGTTATTGCGCCCGTCGTGGATACAGAAAAGGACACCACAGTCATCGGCAGCCTGGCAAAGAACATGGATGTTGACAAGATGCTGAGCGTCATCGGCAATCTCCCGCCCGAGCAGCTTTATTCGTGCTATGCCGCCCTGAAGCCGTTCAAGCAGGGAGTAAACAAGTACTTTAACCTGGTCCAGAACGTTGATAACGAGCAGTTCGTGGGGAACTTTCTGAGGATCGAAAAGTGGCTCTACGACACTCCCCCGATTGCCGGTGAAACTTTCCGGCAGTGGATTGGCGATATCTACCAGAAGAACCTGCTCGTGAAAAACGAGCTCAAGTTAGGCGACGAGATAATCGACCTGACAAGGATCAATGTCCCGCTTCTCAACATCGTCGCGGACGAGGATCACTTGGTATCGCCACAGTGCAGCGCCCCACTCAACGACATGGTTTCAAGCGTGGACAGGCGCCTGATGCGATTCCACACCGGTCACGTTGGGTTGATTGCTAGCCTTTACTCGCAGAACAACGTTCTGCCGAAGGTCGGCCAGTGGCTCAAGGCCAGGTCGCAGTAGATAATAAAACCATAAAGCGGATTTCATTTATAATTCCGCGCCACTTGTATAATGAAAAAATTGTGGCTCGGTTGCCCGAACTGCCATCTGGCATTCTATGACGAACTTGAGTACGGGCACCATTTCAAGCTGGATCATCCGAAAAAGAAATTCGTAGGCCCAAGCATGCTAGAATCCCAGACAGGATACTGACGTTTACCTCGGCAATGTGCAGGGCATTGACAACGCCGGAGGCAAGAAAATTGAACGCCCAGTACTCAGAGGACACCAGCACTATCACAAC
>JBOGQL010000048.1:0-1909 GCA_050748985.1 Nitrososphaera sp.
GAGGCCGGGCAGGGTAAAAAAAGAGATAACAGTCAATTACAGAAGGCCGCGGCTTCCCGAAGATGAAAACCTGCGGACATTCCACCGGCAGATCATCGACGTCATGCAGCGTGAAATACTGCCGGAACGGAATGGCAATAGCAGGGCCTCTACCTGAGCTGCTGCAAAAGCTCGAGTCCCGACCTGAAGCTGTTGGGCGAGGAGAGGAGAACCCTGTCCATAATTTTCAGAGCCTGCATCACAAAGTCTGCCGGGTTTTTCTCATAGCCTGACCAGTCAAGCCCGATCAGCGCGGCGGATTGTCGGTTCTTCTCCGACGGGACCATTATCACCGCGGCAACCTTGATGCCATGCGGTTTGGCAAGGTCCACGATGTCGCCCAGATCAGAGAGCGAAGATATCGATTGCGTAACAAAGCAGTGCGGCTTTGCGTCCAGCTTGCTCTGCACCGACCTGGCAGGGCAATCTTTGACCCTTGCGGGAAAAGAAAGATCAAGTTTCACCTTCGCGTCGTATCCTGCTTTTTTCAGCATCCTGACTGCCTCGCTTGGCCTGAGGCCCGGATTGCCCGGCCCGTCGGTCGGCTGGTCTCCCATTAGGATGAGGAGGCTGTCCACGCCGGCGAGGATCGCATCTGACACAGCCTGGGACAGCGAAGTGGAATTCCGGTCGCGAACACGGAGGCTACAGCTCAACTCCAGTGATCCCGCGCCAAGTGACTTCTGGAGGTAAGAGGCTGCAGTGATGCTTGATACCCTTGGGATGCCAAGCACAGAATCGGTAAGATGTATTCCGCTGGCAAGGCCTGAAAGCTGCCGGGCTCTCTCAGCCATCGCCTGCATGTCATGATTAAGCTGGGCGAAATCGAACCGATCGCCTCTGACGATCTTGGGCGGGTTCAATTCGTACGATATCATTATCTTATGGAATTTCGTTCCGAGGTATTATTAAATGTGGTCAAATCTTCAGATCATATATCTAGCCTGTGTCACCTGGAAAATTATTTCGCGGAGAAGATATTCGGTCGATACTTACGACGGCCACTTCGGAGACACCATACCTGCCACGGGACGCCGCATCCGCAACGCCTTCCGCGGTTCTTGTAATAATCCACTATCATAGCGCAGATGGCTTGCCGCACGTTTTTCTGACAAAGAGGAGCTCGACTGTGAAGTCGCACAAGGGCGAGATATCATTTCCTGGTGGTCGGTATGCGCGGGCTGACCGCACCCTGCTCGCTACTGCTCTAAGGGAGACGAAGGAAGAAATAGGAATGGCGTTCAGTCCAGATCAGGTTCTAGGAAGCCTCCGAGCAGTCCGTACGATGACTTCGAACCACTTTATCGTGCCATTCGTAACCCTGCAGGACAGGTTGCCGGACCACAGAATTTCCGCAGACGAAGTTGATGCGGTGCTCGACGCTCCGCTGCTGCCAACGCTTATGAGCATCGAGTCAGACTCTGAGCACTACCGCCTCGCAAAGGATGCTTTCAGGTTCACGTACGAGAACAACGTGATCTGGGGCGCGACAGCGAGAATCATGAAGCAATTGTACGATCTACTGATAAAGTAGCTGCGTATAACTCCGGACAAATTTCATTCATGTGGTGGTGCTATTCGCCTTGGACATTTTTCTTACTAGTAGCGGCAGATGCACCATTAGTCATATCAGTCTGTTATTTTCACGATCGCATGAAAGTATGACCTTATGTCTCTACTTCACAAAAGATGCAGAGCGATCAAACTGATTGCCATAAAATCCGCTCCTAGGTGAAAACTTCCAGCAAGCTGTGCCACTTTCGTGTGCTATCATAGAGCCCCGGAGATGCTAGATGCAGGTAAAGTTCACTCCACTCAGCTCGGGATACTTTAGGTCCATGACCCCGTAGAAGAATTGAGACTCGCCGGT
>JBOGQL010000049.1:0-1750 GCA_050748985.1 Nitrososphaera sp.
CTATTAGTTGCTGTCAAGCTAGAATAGTATCGAAATATGGGATATTCCCAGATGAGAACACGGCTATCCTCTTTCATCGATCACGACGGAATCGGTCGCATTTATCCTGTAATTTCGAGGCACCGTCTCTGCGCTTTTTTCAAGATTTATTGCCGCCACGGTGATAGTGATTACAGAGCCAACCACTAATACGATAAGAAGGAGCAGTAGAAGGCTATTCATCATTAGCCATTCCTAGAGCAAAGTAGAAATGGCTTTCCTGCATCAAACGCAGCCGAACTATTCGGGACGTCCCTGCGCCATGACGATAGTCCTGGCCATAACGGCGATCGCGACGCGATTCTGCGTAACACTTTTGAAAGTTAATGACGAGGCAGATCGGAGCTAACTGCGGCCCGGAGCTGATGCATTATCGTCAGGCTCTCCAGAATTCCATGAAACCGCATGCTCTGCAGCAATACGCGACAACACTTGTAGCGACAGTCTTGGCGGCGTTGCCTCCCTGCAACACCAGAGAAGCTTCGCTTTCCTCCATTATACCGCAGCATTTAGGGCATGACTTTGGCCTCGGCATCATCCCGGCAACCTTTTCCTTTCCTTGAATTGAGAGAATGCGGTTGATAAAGCAGCATGGAGATCTTGCCCGGTATTTCTGAAATCTGGAGTCAAGTAATGCAGATTACAGAACATCCTGACCGATATTACAGCGCAAGCGCGCTCTTGTTACGTACCTAATGCTTCCCAAATCATAAATACGATGCCCTGAATTGACAGAATACCGGCATGGTGTCGAAATCTTCGGGCGAAATCGATTTTCCGCAATCTATTGAGGCGCATAACGCCTTCAAAGACTTGGAAACCTTGGGCTATGACGTAGATGCTCTCATGCGCAGGAACATGAACGACAGCCAGATTGTAGAACTGCGCGATAAAGCATTCCACTATAGGGGCATGGAAATCCCAAAGATGGACGACCTCGTCAATCTCTTCTCGCTCGGTGTCGACCTGAGCATTCGGTCATCCCCGGATGAAGGACGGACCCTGGCCAGGCACATCCTCTACCTTGCAGAACGGGAACTCTCGCAATCCTGAGAATTCAGGTCCTCCTGCGGCGCATCCTCTCTAATTCACATTACTGTTGTCGATTATTCAGTCTTGAACAAGTGGCTTATTGCTTTGCATAGGTCTTTGCGCCGGTAAAGTCGATACCGATGCATGGCTCATTTCCGACGACCCAGGCATCATGCCCGGCTGGGACTAGTACTACTTCGCCCGGGCCAACTTCTGATTCAGCCCCGTCATCCATCCTGACCCTCATCCTGCCGGAGATTATGTAGCCTGTGTGCGTCTGCTGGCAGCTTTCGGTTTTTACGACCGGCTTTACCGCCGTGGACCACTTCCATCCCGGCTCCAGAACGAACCTGCCGATGGTTTCACTGCCTACAGTCGCAATTTGGATCTTGCCTTTGTCGAACGTTCGCGTATCGTCGGGGTTCCTGTCGATATTCTTTCTTTCTACCCGTGACATCTTAGTTGAAGACATGTCACACACTAAGGGAAAATTCGCAGATATGCTTACTGGTGATTTCTACACTAGGAATCTACTATAGGGCTGGCGGCGAAATGACTGCCCGGCGGCCCAGGCATCGCGTGCCGGGGAGCAGCTAGAACCACGACTTGTGGATGTTCGCCCTGATTTTCGTCTTGAGCGCCTCGGTTATTTCCTCGGGCTTCATGTTGTGGTCCCTTG
>JBOGQL010000050.1:0-6142 GCA_050748985.1 Nitrososphaera sp.
CATGTCAGCTTTAAGGTCACTCAGAATAAAACTATCCGACCAATCCAAAAAGAAAGAAGAAGACGATTTTCTAACGGCATTCAAGGATTCCAGCTTTGAGGAGTCCGGCTTTGGCGCGCAGCTCGACAAAGTAGCAAAGTACATCGATACAATTTCTACCGGCGAATGGAGCCTTGGCAAGATCCCTGAAGGCTACAAGAGCATCCAGCGCTACGCGCTCGTCCCTCCGTTCTGCTATGTTTCAATATTGCAGAACACCGACTTTGCAGACCTGGTTTACAGCGTTGACGAGCTTGTCCTCAATGAAGACGAGGTAAAGATCTACTACAGCATCAAGGAGCTCCTTGAGAAGGAGATCGAATCCCCTCGAATGCTCGACGACATCGAGTCAGGTTTTACTACCGAAGTCAGCAAGCTCCTGAAAGAGCACTTTGTAGGAAACAAGACGCAGCCCGTAATGCTCGAGAAGGTAAAGTATTTTCTCAAGCGCGATATCCTCGGCTTTGGCCCTATTGATCCCCTCTTCCACGACCCCTTCATAGAGGACATTACATGCGGTGGTCCGAGCAAGCCGGTTTACGTTTACCATAGGAGCTTTGAAGGTATCCGCACGAACGTCGTGTTCCGTGACGCAGAGTTCCTCGATGGCTTTCTGATGAAGATGGTGCACCGCGCCGGCAAGCACATCAGCGCAGCCCACCCAATAGTTGACGCCTCGCTCCCCGGCAACCACCGTCTTGCCGCGCTATACAAAAAGGAAGTCACCACCAGCGGCAGCAGCTTTACAATCAGAAAGTTCCGCGAAGACCCGATCACCGTGGTTGACCTGATCAATTCAGACACGCTGGACATAGACATGGCTGCCTACATCTGGCTGCTGCTCGATAACAAGAAATCATTGATGGTCATAGGTTCCACAGGTGGAGGCAAGACCACTGTCCTTAACGCTGTCACGGGAGTGCTTAACCCGTCTTACAAGATATTCTCGGTAGAGGATACCGCTGAGATCAACATACCCCAAGAGAACTGGTTCAGCCTGGTATCCAGGGCGAGCTTTGGCCTCGAGAGCCAGGGCGAGATCAGCCTTTTTGATTTGCTCAAGTCAGGTATGCGCCATCGTCCAGACTATATCCTTGTGGGCGAGATCAGGGGCGAGGAGGCATACGTGCTGTTCCAGGCGCTGGCTACCGGTCACGGTGGCATGGCCACGATGCACGCCGATGATTCAGAGGCCGCGGTACGCAGGCTTATGCAAAAGCCGATGGACATTCCCGCAGCCTACGTGCCGCTCATGAACTGCATCATCACGATCAAGAGGGTCAAACTCGGCTCGGAAGCAACCGGCAGGAGCTCAAAGAAGATCATGGCAAGAAGGGTCACCGAGGTTACAGAGATCATGTCGAGTTCCAACTTCAAGAGTGTCTTTACCTGGGACCCCCTGCATGACGGATACCTAGACAATTTGAACAAGAGCTACATGCTCCCAAAGATCGCCGAGGACACGGGTATTGACATGGAGGACGTGGCGGGCGACCTGGCAAGGAGAAAGACAATCCTTACTTGGCTCGTGAACCGCGGCACGAGGGACTACAGGAGCGTCAGCAAGGTAATCGGAATGTTCAACCAGGAACCCGACCGCCTGATGGCTAAAGTGGAGAGCAGTTAATGTCGATTTTCAAGTTCCAGCAGAAGGATCAGGCTGGCCCGGTGGCTAAGAGAAAGAGTAAGGCCAAGCCAAACAAGAGGCTCGGGCAGAGGCTCGAGCGAGAGCTGCCTTATGTCATTACTCTGATCACCATCATGGCGGCAAGCGGCATCACTCCGTTTGGCAGCTTCATGAAACTTACCCGATACAGGCTCCTGCCGTACATCATGAAAGAGGCCAGGAACATTATCGGCCAGGTGCACATTCTGGGCGCGGATCCATTGAGTGCAATGGAGAAGAGGGCTGAGGGCACGGCTTCAAAACAGTACCGTGACCTGCTTCTCGGCTACGTATCTACGGTCAGGAACGGTGGAGACATTGCCAGCTTTTTGCAAAGCAAGATGAAGTCGATATTCGAATTCGAAGTGGCGGTCGCCAGGCAGACCGTTGCGAAGCTTGGAGGACTGGTGGAAGCCTACATGATCATGCAGGTTATCGCGCTCAGCATGTACGTCGTCGTAGTCGCGCTGGGGTCATCGTCCGGCTCGGGTGCCACAGGTAACGTGCTACCGGAGTCATTCTCTTCACCTATATTTTCGTACCTGCTCGTGTTCGTAATTCTCCCATTGTTATCCATTGCCATACTGTATGCCTTGGACAAGTCGATGACATCGACCCTAATTGGAGTCGGAAAGATACTGAAGCAGGGGGTCCTCCTGTCGGTGGGCGCCATAGTGGCATTTGCAGTCATCGCCGCGTCAGGCGCACTGAACGGCGTTATTGATCCAGTTTACGCGTTTCCAATGTTCCTGATAGCTGCCTCGGCATGGCCTGCGATGAAGGCAATGAAGGCAGAGAAGAACATGAAGTCGATGGAGTCCGAGCTGCCAAGCTATCTCAGGGACGTCGCGGAGTCAAGGAAGGCCGGGCTTTCTCCGGAAAAGTGCATCATTTATGCTTCAGAGAGGCTTCGAGATCCAAAATTCCACAGCGTGGTGAAGAACTTTGCAAGCCAGCTGGAGTGGGGTGTTCCCCTGCGCAAGATATACGAAAATCTCTCTGCAAACATAAAGTCGTGGTCGGCGCTGGTACACTTTAGGATACTCATAGAGGCGATTGAAAGCGGCGGCGGATACACCACTTCGCTGGAAATCCTCGCCCAGTCAAGCGAATCTGCCCGTAACACCGAGCTGGAGAAGGAGAGTATGCTCAAGCCCTATGTGATGATTGCATTCATGGTTACCGCGCTCACGGCGATAACGACCCTCATGGTCGCGCAAACGTTCACGGACGTGAGCGAGGGCGTATTCACGGGCACTGAAGGCATACAGCCTGCAGTAATTCCCCAGGAACAAGGGGCGCTTACTTCGACCCAGCTGTTTGCCATAGGTATCGCGGCGCAATCGTGGATGACGGGATTTCTGGCAGGCAAGATATCCAGCGGCTCCTTTGGCACAGGATTCAGATACGCGATAATGCTGGTGCTGATTGCACTGGGGGCAATAGTGATGACACAGGAGTTCAACCTGAGCCCCTCCGCATTCATGGGCCAGTAGAGTCCGGCAGGGTAGGCCCACGGCTGACGCGAATATTTCTTCGCTAATTGTATGACAGCAAGGCGATTGGCCCAGGCATATTGAAGTGTCGGAGCTGGCTGACCAGCGCCGAGTATGTAACTCGATACTACACGCTAATGAATAACACGGCGCCGTGCCTCAATCTCAATCTAGACAATGCAGTCCGTGAAAATTACCGAAGTCCTTAATGCCATTGCGGACGACTCATCGCTTGAGCTATTCAAGATCATAGCCCGAACCAACGGCGCCAGCAGCGAGCTGCTCAGGAGTAAAATGACTCTTACCAGAAAGCAGTATTATTCAAGGCTGTACAGGCTGTCCCATTGCGGACTCATAAAAAGAAGGGACAACAGCTATTTCATGACAGCGTTTGGAAAGGTCGTGTACGACGCGCAGGCGACCATAGAAAACGCGCTCAACAACTACTGGAGGATCAAAGTCGTCGATACCCTTGATGCTGCAGACGGAGTACCCGCGGATGAGCAGAAGCAGCTGGTCGAAACGCTGATTAAAGATCAAGAGATCAAAAGTATCCTGTTGAAGTAACGTGATATAGCAACAGGGGTAACATATAGCTTCGACGAGACGTGTGTGACCATGCATCACTTACAAATACTATTCTTTCAGAGAGCCTGATGTATCCCGTAAATGTCGATGGACACGACCGGCAGCCTTCGCCGGCTTATTGACGGCATCTTCCGTTCATACGAGGATATATCCTATATCGCGATTGTAAACGAAAAGCTCAAAGTCATTGCGCAAAAAGGCTTCATAGAATTGCATCCTTCAAAGTTGCACATACTGCACGTGCAGGCAGCGCTCCTGGTAAACATGTCTTCCGTCTGGTCCGAGTCCCTGGGGAGCCTTGACTACATCTGCGCATCATTTGATTCAAAGTCTGAAATCATTGCGATGCGACTGCCAAACAAGATGCAGCTGGTGTCCGTTCTATCATCGGTGCACGGGAAGAACCTTGAAAACATAAGGCGGGGGATCGTGAAGCAGTTCAGGTCTGCCAGAATCACTCAATGAGCCTAGCGTACTCGAACATTCTTGAAATATTTGTGTATCAATGATCCGTACTGCAGCGCCTTTTTGGGCTTCTTTGCGGATTCTCTTGGGACACCGATTTCAAGTGCGGCCTCTCTCAGGATGTGCTTTCTTATCAGGTCGTCAGGCCCTGCAATCTTGCTTTCAATAGGGATGGACTTTGCAAACTCTATGAACTTGCTGGAAAGGAACGGCTGCCTGACCGCGACGCCAAATTGGCCTGCCACGGTCGCTATCTCGTCAACAAGTTCCAATTCGTTAGAGATTTTCTCCTCCATTAGCGCCGCAAGCGCAACCCCTCCGCTGCTATAGGCCGCCCGATACGCGCTGTACCCGCAAAAGAGCTCGTCGCATCCGTTCGCGCTCAGCAATACGCTCAGTCCAGCGCCCGCTGCTGCCTTTGAAAGGTAAAGGTAAGCGATGCAGTTTTCAATGTGGGAGGTATTTTCGCATTTTACGGACTTTCGTACCAAACCGAGGGAGTATCTGAAATCATCGAGTTCGATCTTCACTACATCTTGTTTCATTCCCATCTTTGACGCGATCGCCGTTGAAAATCTGACATCATGTGAATCCGGGAATCCCACGGTTATGAGAGTAACGTTCTTGCCGATGTCTTTGCATATTTTGGCCAATAGCGAGCTGTCAACCCCTCCTGAAAATGCGACCGCGACGGACCTCTCTGGAACACTCTCCGAGACGGCTCCGTACAGCGCGGCTTTTAGGGTTTGGAGCAACATGATCCGCATCATTTTGCCGGGATAAATGCGAATGCCCCCAAGGTCTTGTGTAAAAAGTCATCGAATAAGTCGTTATAGGTTGTGGAATATTTGATACCCTCAATCTTCTTTCTATTGCCTTTGTTGTCTGGATTGTAGCGAAGAGGTAGCAAAACTTCTATAAGGTCAGGCAACAAATTATTCGATTATTTGGTATTTTATATGCTTACTTTCTAGTCGTTTGCAGTCCTCTTCTGAGATAACGAACGTATTTTTGCCAATACCGTTGAATTGTGCTTTAGAATGTACGAGTTCATAGAATGCTCTAGCCTTTTGATTTTCGTTATCGAACTTTATAGTGCACATTGCATGGCCTTGCATACTTCCTTATTTGCTAACTACCAAATAAAGCTCGCTAAGTAATGAGAACAAGACGCAAACCTTTGTTAGAAGCAAAATTGGAGTTCTCTATTCAGCGCAGACGGTGCAGTTGCTTGAGCTCATTCAAAATGTTAGTTAGACTTTTTGAATACTCTACAATTATCGAACAGGAAACATTTTCTACACAAACCCCCCTTGGAACTACCGTTTATATACGATGCAGCTCAATTTTACGCCGGACCAAAAAATGCCCACCGAAAGGGTAGTTCTTGACAGCGATCTCAGGTACCTGGACGGAAAGGGGAACCTTCTCCGAAGCAGGGTGGAATTTTCTCTGGCTAGAACGCTGTCTTTTCTTGGACACGATTATGAATACAATGTCGAGATTAGGCTTGCCGGTGGTGCAACGACAAGGATCGACTTCAGAGTGGACTCTGGCAAGTATATTGAGGTGGTTGACTCGGAAGCCGACGCGGCGAAATTCCGGCAGGTGCGCGAGCAGCTGCCCGACCTGAAGATTATTGCCGTCGGCCATTCCAGGTATGCGAGCAAGATAAAAGAAATGGAATCGCTGTTCCTTTACGACAGCCCGGATCAGATGCAAACTGGCTCGATCTTTATCGAAGATCCTTCGCTCTCATTCGACTACGCGCATATCCTCCCGCTGGTCGAAAAATGCTCGATGCTGCACGGCCACACGTCGACCGTGATGGTCGAGATAATCGGAGGCATGGAGAACAACCTTGTAATAGACTTCGCAGAGGCAAAGC
>JBOGQL010000051.1:0-6093 GCA_050748985.1 Nitrososphaera sp.
TTATCAGCGCGTATTCTCCAGAAACGCTGTAGGCACAGATCGGCAGGTTAGTCGACTGCCTCGTCTTGTATATCAGGTCAAGATACGGAATTGCCGGTTTTATCATGACGATGTCCACCCCTTCAGCGATGTCCGCCGCGACTTCACGCATCGCTTCCCTAGCGTTTGCGAATGGCATCTGGTATGTCCGCCTGTCTCCAAACTCTGGAGTCGAGTGTGCCGCGTCCCTAAATGGCGCATATAGAGGGGACGCCTGCTTTGCAGAGTAGCCCATTATCGCGATTTCTGTTAAACCGGCGTCGTCAAGGCTCCGGCGAATCGCCTGGACCTGACCGTCCATCATGGCGGAAGGCGCAACCACGTCAGCCCCTGCCCTCGCGTGGCTGACCGCAACTCTCGCAAGGGTTTGAATGCTCCTGTCGTTGTCCACCCTTTTGTTAATCACCAGCCCACAGTGACCGTGGGTCGTGTACTGGCAAAGACAAACGTCCGTAATTATGGCGACGCTATCACCAAAATGCCTGCGCACAAGCTCGACTGATTTCTGAACTATCCCCCTGCTGGCAAAAGCTGCACTGGCGTTTTCATCCTTGTGCGAGGGCAGTCCAAACAAGATCACCGCTCGTATTCCGAGCTTGGATATCTCCTCAACTTCATCCACGAGTCTTGAAAGCGGTACCCGGTAGACATCGGGCATTGAGCTTATTTCTTGGGGCTTCTTCAGCCCTTCCTGTACGAATACCGGTGCGATCAGGTCCTTGGAAGTCAGCCGGGTTTCCTGGAGCAGATCCCGTATCGCAGGGGTGGTTCTTAGTCGGCGTAGTCTGATTTTTGGAAAGGCGTTATCGCTGTCGTGGCGCCTGCTTCTCTTCATACTTGAACAACTTGGCCACTATTTCCATCAGCTCTCTACTTTCGCCGGCTTCGATCTCTTTCCTGAGATTGTTCATCGGGGCTGAAAGGATGCCCTCAACGATCGCATACGAAAGCTGCTCTACGACCTTTGCTTCTTCGGAGCCGACCCTCTTTCCAAGCTTCGAGAGTGCCTTCCTCAATTCGCGTTCTCTAATTGTGTCAACGCTCTTGAATACTGACACGACCACCGGCTCGGCCTTTATTCTCTTCATTATAGTCTCGACTGACTTTAGCTCATCTTCAATTAGCATTTCTGCAGACCGGACCTCTTTCATTCTAGAGCGCATGTTCTTTCCAACAAGCTCGGCTATTTGATCCATATTGACGAGCTTCACGCCATGAATAGCTGTTACCCTGTCGTCAACCGTCCTTGGGTTTGATAGGTCAAAGATCATCATTCCGTTCCGCCTGTCTTTCATGGCATTTTCGATTCTGTCGAAAGTGAGAAGGTGGTAAGGGGCTTTTGTAGCCGTAAAGATAATGTCTATGCTACTCAGCAGCCCGAGCGCGTCTTCGAATGGAATTGGGGTTCCAGCGACCCTGTCGGCAAATGACTTGGCCCTTTCCTGTACCCTGCTTGTAACAATGAAACCAACATCCCGTTTTTTCAGCACCTTTGCCACTAGGCTCGCAGCCTCGCCCGTGCCGATGAGCATGATTTTCTTGCCGCCAAGCTCGTCGAAATATTCCTCAGCCAAATTTACGGCGACGGAAGCGATCGAAACGCTGCCCCTGTTAATCCCAGTGGCTGTCCTCACTCTACCTCCGATTTTTAGAGCCCTGTCGAAGATTACCATCAATCCAGAGCTGGTATATCGGTTCGATTTTGCAAATTCAAACGCGCGCCTTACCTGGCCGAGGATCTGGTCCTCACCAACAACAAGGGAATCAAGACCCGATGCAAGCTTCATCAAGTGATTGACGGCGGCCCTGCCGGTTTCGACCTCTACGTTAGCAAAGTCAACTTCAGAGAGCCCCGAGGTAGTCGCCCATTTCTCTACCAATTTTCCCCTTGCACCCTCCTTCGATGATGCAAAGACTTCTACCCTATTGCAAGTTTGCAGTATGACGCATTCATCGTATCCGGAACTCAGGAACGCCCTGTATGCCCCATCAACGTCTTTGAACGCGAACTTTTCGAGAAGATGAATCGGTGCATTTCTGTAGGTTATTCTTGCGTTCACTATCTGCACGGGCGCGATTTCTTGTGCTAGGTTAGCAGCGCTGACCGACGCAGAAGTCGTCTTGGTCATTTGCTTTTTCTCTCCCATTTCTGCAATAGCTCCAGAGTCGCGCTTTTAGCAGCTTCAATCCTGTCTTCCTTAATAAGGTTCTGGATTCTGCCGTCCCTGATGAGGGAGTATAGAAATCGCTTGCGTTTCTCAACGGTTCCTATCTTCGGTCTGGCAGCGTGTCGTGCGAACTCCTGCAATCTGGCATTCTCGATGTCTGTCTTCTTGATGATTCGGCGGAGAACGCGTTCCGCTCTGATCCTCACTTTGCGGGCCATGATCGGGCTCCTCCCTGATGTCGAGATCGCGACCTGCATGATGCCTTCAATGTTCATTATGGAAGCATACGAAAAGTCGCTTACCTGCGGGTCGTCAGAGGCGTATACGAATGCGCCCATGGACCGGCCTTTCTCCACAAGCTGGCGATTCAGTTTCCTGTCATTGGTAGCTGCAAGGACAACGAAAGCGTCGGGATAGTTATCAAGGATGATGCCATCATTCAGCCTGGTCTTTACAAGATCAATGTTTCCACGATGCGCCTCGGTGGTCAGGAATCGATTTGCTCGGTTGGTGATGACAGTGATCTTGCATCCCTGACCAAGCAGACCCTTCACTTTTCTTACTCCTTCAGTGCCGCCGCCTATTACCACCGCGTGCTTTCCCTTCAGGTTAAGGTCGACTATCAATCATAACACCGAAAGATGGGACAAATAATTTTTGAGCTCGGTCTTTATTTAATCGTTGAGTTAGAGGCAGCAATTGCCCTAATGAAGTGCTTTTTTGAGGTAGTTTGCGTCCACAGTTACTGGTATTTGGTAGGGCGAATCCAGAAGGACGACCGTGGCTTCCTGCTTTTCATAGTCGACACGGGTTATCTTGGCCTTCATTGCCTTAAAGGGTCCAGCTATGACCTCCACCGTGTCATCTACGCTGAGCTCCGAAACCACCGGCTTTTTCACCAGGTATCCTTCGATGTCCTTGAACGGAAGGTCGCCTCTTATCTGACCTCGCACATGTCTGATTCCTGATAGGGCTTCATACGCAACGTTAGAATCGGGTGCCTCCACGATAATGTAACCCTTGAAGCTGTCCAGCACGATAATCGAGCGTATGCTCAGCTTTTTGGCATTCACTCTTGTCTGCAGAAGGCTTGCTACGACGCGCTCCTGGCCCCCGGTCGTGCGGATTGCAAAGAACCTTGAATCAATTGACCCCAGCGCCTGCGGTGCTGCCTGAAGAGCCGGCGTCGCGTCCGCGCTTGTCTCTGCAGAAGGTTCCTGGTCCTTCTGCAATTCGACCTGTGTGAAGGATTGCTTATCGTCGACAATTTCATCAGCACGCCGCTCGCTATCAGTTCCTTCGTGAGCCATCTCTGGCCCGGAACCCTCTTTACCTTCAAGAGTGGCATCATCAGACCCAATTTTTTCATCCTGGGTGCCTTCGATCCAGTCGCTCATCTTGCATCTGTGCGAAGGTTCAATGCAATTTATAAATTTACTTAGGTAGAATAATGCTAAAATTACAATAGTCTGCATGGTAGGATCGTTGGCTGCTCATTACGTCCTCGTGGCCTCGAACCGGGATCCGGCAGGGGTAACGATGATCGACTACCTGACAGGCAAGCTGGGATTTCATGAAGCCGACAGCAGGAACGATTCTTTGTGCTCCTTCGCATGTCCAGATTACAAGAGCGCAAGACTATGTGTTTCTTCAACCGACCTGCTTCACCTAGAAAATCTGGATGAGGTCTACCCCAAGGCGACTGCTTTCATTTTCCTCTCTAAGCACAAGTCTGACAGCAAGATCCCAGCGCTTACCTGCCACTGTACCGGCAACTTTGGGGACAATCCATTTGGTGGCAACCCTCGTGAAATTGCGATGTCGTTCCCGTCGCTGCAAAAAAGCTACCTCAAGGCACTTACTGCAGCAAATGCGCGTGTGCCAGCCTACGAAATCGTGATAGAGGCCAGTCACCATGGCCCGACCTCCCTGGGAAAACCTCTCTTGTTTGTTGAGCTAGGCTCGTCTGCAGAGCAGTGGTCGGACAGGAAGGCAGCCTCTGCAATCTGTGACGTCATGCTGAGGCTTCTGGAGAATGGCTTTGAGCATTGCAGAAAGGTCGGGGTAGCTCTCGGCGGCACGCACTACCCGACCAAATTCAATCAGCTCTTGCTTGAATCAGAGTTTGGTCTTGCCGCCATTGCGTCAAAGCACAACCTAGCGGCAGTTGACGAAGGAATGCTCGACCAAATGATTTGCAAAAGCCTGGAGAAGGTTACAAGCATTGTCTTGGACAGCAAGGGTTTGGGCACCCATAAGGGGAGGATAGTCAAACTGGCTGAAAAATCCGGACTCGAGGTCGTTAAAGTTTGAAATACACCTTCTTGGCTTATGATTTTGGAATGCCAAGAAGAATCCGACTCGAGGCCGCGGACATCTACGCGATGCTGCGGCGAATTCCAGCAGGGAAGGTTACGACGTATGGTGATATCGCCGCCGCGGTGGGCCACCCTAGCGCTTCACGAGCAGTGGGGAGGATATTGAACAGGAATCCGAACCCTGTAATAGTTCCCTGCCATAGGGTCGTAAGATCTGATGGAACTGTAGGTGGCTATGCGTTCGGTAAGAGCCGGAAGATGAAGTTACTCGTGGGGGAGGGGCTACGCTTTACCGGCGAATACCTGAATGACTTTCCAAGACACAGGATCCCGGTCAAACAGCTGCGCTAGCGGGCTTTAGCTTCCTTCACCAAGTCGCGCAGGTGCGCAAGCGACCTAACCTGCCCGCCATTTATCTTCTTGTAGAGCTGCCAGTACAATTCGTTGGTGATATCTTTTCTAGCCTTCAATATGTTCAGGCGGTATCGCATAGACCTTACTCTCACGACGTAGACCTGTTTCTTGCCAACCCTCGCGGTTCTTTTTCCCTTCTTCGAACCCGGACCTTTTCCGTGAACCTTCCAGACGGCGCGCTTCATGATTGCTCTCCCTCTTGATGTTCCCCTTGGTTTTACCGTCCAAATGGCGCCGCTGTTGACGAGCGAGCGAATGTTCTCCCGGGTTATGGAATCTGCCACGTCCTCGAGCCTGTCGGGTTCAAAGCGGATCCTGTTGGCTCCGACGCCGAGTATTCTTGCGACGAGTTCGCGTTTCTTCTTAATATTCACAACCAATTAGCTCGCTTCCTCCTTTTCTTGCGGCTCAGCCTTTTTTGGTGAAAGCTTGCCTGCGTTGAGGACCTTGATCCCCAGCTCAGCAGCCCTGGCAATTATCACAAGCCTCTTTCTCCTGCCGACGGTGCGCGCTAGCCTAGCCGCGTCCTTTCTGGGATCAAGCTTACCTAGCTCGCTCGGGTTGAAGACCAAGTTATCAGTATAGCCTGACGGATGAAGACCCCTCGCCGCCCTCGGACCCCTGTACCCTACCTTCACAATGGCAGGCACGCCGGATACCTGCTTCCTCATCTTGTTATCCTTTCCCTTTGGCTTTCTCCAGTTCTCCGCAAGCCTGTAGTACCTCCAGCTTTCCTGACGGATGAACCGCGGCCGTTTACCAGAAACCCTTTTCCTTGCGGCGAGTAATTCTTCGTTAATTACCATCTTGATATGCAGACTCAAAACTAGTTTATTACAATATATACGTTATTTTCCTTTGCTTTATTGATTCGTTCAAGAAAGTAGTTTATCGGCATGAAGTCATACGCTAGGGTATTCTAGATGGTCATGAGGGGAATAGAATCTGAAGTAAAGGTAGAACGCTTCTTCCCTGCAGTGACCACCACTTCAAACATCTTGGCAACAAGGCTTGGGACATGAATTTCCCTGATCTTCTTCTTGCTCATTTTCTTCCTTGCCTGATACTGGTGTGCAAATGAACGACTTATCGATCTGACGTCGCTGAAGTCAATGACAAGCTCATGGGAATGATGCTTATCAACAGCATCAAAG
>JBOGQL010000052.1:0-4537 GCA_050748985.1 Nitrososphaera sp.
CCCTTGAACACCGAGGCGTTGCATTCCCACCCGAGTACCAGCCACGTGGCATCATAATATCGATCAAAGGCGAAAAGTTCGCGCCGAACAGAGAGCAGGAGGAGCTTATCTACGCGTGGGCGAAAAAGAAAGACACCCATTACGTCCAAGATCCCGTGTTTCAGGAAAATTTCATGAGCGACCTCAGAAAGCTCCTGCCGGAAAAGTACAGAGACATAAAGATAAGCGACATAGACTTTTCGACCGCATACCGGCTGGCCGACGAGGAAAAAGTGATGAAGGAGAAGGAAAAGGAGAGAATGCGCACTCTCCCAAGAGAAGAAAAGAAAAAACTTTCTCAGGCCAGAAAGGCCGAAAGGGAGCGGCTGAGAACGACATACGGCAAGGCGGCTGTGGACGGGGTTGAAGTCGACATTGCAAACTGGCTTGTCGAGCCGCCGGGTCTGTTTATGGGCAGGGGTCAGCATCCCATGCGCGGAAGATGGAAGCCCCGAGTAAGCCCCAAAGATGTCACGCTCAACCTGGCAAATAATGCTCCTGTCCCAGAAGGCGCGTGGCATAAAATTGTTCACGATCACTCTTCAACATGGCTGGCTACGTGGATGGAAACTCTGACAGGGAAGAGAAAATACGTATGGCTTCACGATTCTGCTGCACTCCGGCAGGACAATGACAAGGCAAAGTACGACAAGGCCCAGAAACTCGCAGTCCAGTATGGTGCCGTGCAGCGCGAAATTATCAGGCTGATGATGAAAAATTCTGACAAGACTGCCACGGTCGCATATCTAATTTTCAGGCTTGCCATGAGGGTTGGAGACGAAAAAGACCCCGATGAGGCCGATACCGTGGGGGCAAGCACGCTGAGAGTCGAGCACATCAAGTTTCCACAGGTCGGAAGCAAGCAGCTACTAGAGTTCAACTTTCTTGGGAAGGACAGCGTGCCATGGCAAAAGACCCTGGAAATCAACTCGGAAGACACCACAGCCCTTTTCAACAACCTGAAAAAATTCATGCAAGGCAAAAAGCCGAGTGAACCAATATTTGACGGCATAAATTCTAGGAAGGTCAACGCGTTTCTCCAGACTATCATGCCCGGGCTGACCGCAAAGGTATTCAGAACTTGCATCGCAACCAAAGTAGTGCAGGAAGTGCTTTCTAACACTAGAATAGATAGCTCTTCTTCGGAAGCCCAGAAAGTCTACGTCGCGAAGATGTCCAACCTGAAGGCTGCCATCACGTGCAACCACAAGAAAGGCGTCGACCCAAAGAATCCTGCCGCCAAGAAGGCCATAGAGAAATTCGAAGAATCAGTTGCCAAAAAGAAGGAAACAATAGCCCATCTTAAACAAGATATTGCTGACAAGAAATGGAAGACAGAGGTCCAGGAAAAGCGATTAAAGGAGAGATTAGAAAAAGTTGAAGTGCAGCTGAAGCTGCAGCAGGAAACTCGCG
Source organism: Nitrososphaera sp. (assembly GCA_050748985.1). Classification (GTDB taxonomy): domain Archaea; phylum Thermoproteota; class Nitrososphaeria; order Nitrososphaerales; family Nitrososphaeraceae; genus Nitrososphaera. The sequence continues at coordinate 1,453 of JBOGQL010000052.1, forward strand.
ACTACAGCCTCGGCACCTCGCTACGGAACTACATCGACCCGCGCGTCATGAAGGCGTGGCTCAACTATGTCGATCTTGACTGGACAAGGATATACACAGCAACCCTGCAGCGGAAATTCAAGTGGGTCGAAGGTTATCGGGACAAGAACTTTAGGACGTTCTATCCAGAGTCAAAGAACTAGATCTGTCAGAAGACTTATATCGTTTCTTCATAGTTTTTTATCTTGGAAAAGTCGTATTCATGGTATCTACATTTCGTTGGGGAGATGGTACCAGAAATTGCCTTCTAGGGATATTCATAGGTCTCTCCATTATTGCCGCGGGGCTTGCCCTTCCCTCTGCCCAGGCGCAAGAAGGTTACACTTCTGAATCGCTCTTCATAACACTCTATTCAAACGGAGATGCACTCGTTCAGTACGACATTGGAATCGACGACCCGCTCGCCCAGGAAACAAGGATCGGGCTATTCGCTGGGACCAGCGTAAGCAACCTGATAGTCGTGGATGAAGAGGACAATGTCGTAGAATTTGATTCCGGCGCAAGTCCGAACGAGATAATACTGAGGACTCCCGGCGTGTCAAGCGCGATAATCAGCTACTCCACCCAAGACCTAGTAAACAAGATCCAGGGCAAGTGGATATTCTCGCTCAATTCCAGCTCCATCGGGTTCGCTGTTAGGCTTCCCCCTGACAGCGTGCTAATAGATCTCGGGGAGAACTTTCCAACGATCAAACAGTACGGGGACCAACAGCTCCTGACGTTCAAGCCCGGAAACGTCAAATTTGTCTATGTAATAGGAGTTATTGGCACAGAGGAGCTGGCGAACATCGTCATCAGGCTCGCGCAAACAACGATCAAGGAAACAGGCGAAAAGTTCCCCGCTATTGTCCTTACGGGCGCAAACGATCTCCTCCAGAAGGCAATCGATGCGCGAGATGCCGGAAAATTCTCAGACGCCGAAAGACTTGCGGGGCAGGCAAGCGATGCTGCAATAGCTACCGGAAGGGACTACGAAGCGGCTCAGAACGCGATAGCGGACGCCGATAGCGAGATCAGGCAGGCTGGAAGCGAAGGCCGCGACACCGATGCCGCGGCTGGGTTGCTGCAGAAGGCGAATTCTGAATTTGCGGCGGCCAACTATGCCGCTGCAAGAAACTCTGCCGAAGATGCTGTTGCCGCGATTGGCGAGAAGCTGCCCGTGCCTGGGATGCCTCTGTTTGTAATCATTGCGGCAGTTGTCGCGGCGGGCGGAGGAATAGGAGCCATGGTCTTCCTCCGGATGAGAAAACCAAGACCGGCAGTGACACAAAAGAGAATGGCCGAAGAACCAAGGCGCACGCAACCAACCGACATGATTAGCAAGAAAACTTTTTCGAGTTCTCCTCTTACCAAATTGGAGACGCAGGCCACAGAGCCAGAAGCGCCTGAACCGATGCCGCAGGTCGGGAGCCAGCCCGATCGAGCAATTGCAGCTCCTGCCACCATACCTGAATCCCAGATTGACAAGTCAGTCCTTTCACGCATTGTGTCGAGTATAGTCGAGGAGAGGACGCACCTTCGTCCAGAAGACCAGGAAGTGCTGCGGTACCTGGCTGAAAAGGAGGGAGCAGCATTTGAGAGCGAGCTCCGTACCAGGTTCCAGCTTCCCAAGACTACTATCTGGAGGTTGGTAAAGCGACTTGAGCGCGAAGAGCTGGTAGAGATAAGAAAAGCCGGCGGCCAGAACCTTATCAAGCTGAAGTTTGAAAACAGGCAGCCCTGACAAATGCTGTCGGCTCGGCCATTTTCTAAATTGGGCACAGTGAATTTCATTCCGGCAGAAACAGTCTAGCTCTGTTAGCGCGGCATGCTTTCAGTGCTCTTTCTGGTTCTTAGATGCTTTATCGCGCCTATGATCAGGAGGACGATCCCCGCGATAACTAGAACAATGCCTACGATTATGCCGCCGATACCATATGTGAAAAATGACTGCACAGCGGGATCCTGCACGTTCACCCCACCGTCTTGTTCGGGGACCGGAGAATTGAACACTCCTCCGCTGACCACAACAGCTCGAGTCCCTACATTCTTGATATCGAAGGTATGGTCTCCTGCTGTCTCGGTTGCTACGGTACTTGTGAATGGCGTTTTAGTGATGTTGTACATAACCACCGTATTTCCATCGGGGTCGGTCAGCAGAGCCCCGAGCGGGACGTCGGAGGGCTCTCCCGAGAGTGACAAGGCCAGCTGCCTTCCTGCAGGAAGATCCTTCAGTACGGCACCATATGAGAGGCCGGGCTCAATAGGAGCTTTATCGATAATGACGGCGTCTTCAAGTAATTCTTTTGCAACTGCATAGGTGGACAGGCCCGCTATGACAAGGCCGGCAGCCAGCAAGGCGCCACCGATAACAAGAATGACAAGACTGCTTTTCACGAACAAGATAGCAAAAGACATCGTATTAGTATTTTGCGCTATTAGCTGCAAGTTGCCAGAAATGATTTCTTGCAGATTTGTAACTTGATCTGGGTTGACTTATATTATGTGTCGCGAAATTCCATGTGGCATTAGGCCGCCAGGCGCTGCCGGGGTAGCTCAGCTTGGTTAGAGCGTACGACTCATAATCTCATATGATAGGAAATCGTAAGGTCGCGGGCTCAAATCCCGCCTCCGGCACCATTACTGCCGGAACGACACTCAAGTTGATCTCCACACAGATTATTGACCGCGCGAATTTAGCAGCACAAACGAGCGTTATAATATGGCTCGCAGCATTCTAATGTGAAACCGGGGATGCCGAAAAAGACGATCTACGGTAAATGTCCAAAGTGCAAAACCAAAAGTCAGCTCGAAGTGGTTTCCGGAAATCCGGGGAAAGAGAAGTTCAGATGCAACCAATGCTATCACAGTTTTGGCATGGATGAGCTCTAGCAGCAAGACACGATTATATATGATCTCTAAAACTAGTCTTGTCGGTGCCGTCGTAGCTCAGCCTGGGAGAGCACTCGACCTTTTTGGGGTGAAGCTGAAGACCGAGCTGTCGTGAGCTCAAATCTCACCGACGGCACTCTATGCTTTTAGAGCGTTTCTGACCATCTTGGCCACG
>JBOGQL010000053.1:0-2398 GCA_050748985.1 Nitrososphaera sp.
GTTTCAATCCTTGTTTTAATAGATTCGTCTTTCAGACTGCCGGCAATCCTTGAAGTCGATGCAGGCAAGTTAGCTTTCAGGTGGCGTGAGCCGTCAAGTTAACAATACCTATATGCATGTCCTCGCCTGTTTGCCTTATGATGCTTGGGGATAATGTTCAATGGTAAGGCGGGGAGGGAAGGAAGTGATCACTGTAGAAATCTTCAAGGACACCTATGACATTATGAAGTCAACAGCGGAGAAGAAACGATGGAACACCAAGGACTACATCAATACGGTACTGAAAGAGGCAATCGAGAGAGAAAAATTCCTTCTGGCCTACGCGCCTTTTCTGCTGAAGGTGGGGTACGAGGGCAATGTGCTGTTCATCAAGGATTCGAAGGCGGGCAAGACTGCAGAGATTTTCCTCCGGGACCGCACGCTATATTGCAACGTATGCGAATCGAGGGATTGTACTCACATCCATTATGCCCTTGCGTTGCCGGAAATATCAAAACTATATCTGAGAAAGACTGCTTTCCAAAATCGTGAATGACCTGGCCGTATATCCGTGCCGGTCCATAGGCTATTGACCTGCCGACTCGAACGCAGGATGCTCGCTAGCCTTGCGGTGTAGATTTTCAGCCTCTTCTCCAAAGGCCTCTATGTGATACCCGGTTTTCGTGCCACACAGCACTTGGACGCTGCAGTGTTTTATGCCGTTTTTCAGGATGCGAATTTTGGAGGAAATGGAGGTAACGTGGCTGGGCTGTGGCGGCGCGCCAGCCCCTCCGGCGCTTGCCAAGAGCTGCATGAGCGCGTCGACGCTGTTACGAAACACCTCCAGCCTCCCTTGACATCCAGAGCTTGAAGGCGATCTTTTTCCTCATCTTTCCGTACTTGCCAGAGTTTGTGAACGCTATGAGGTTGCCGCATTTCCCGCACCTTACCCGTTTCGGGTGTGCAAGGTTCAGGTGGTACAGTGGCAGGAGCTTGCACATCGGGCAGCGGTAGTGCGTGAGGAAAAGCCTCTGGATCGGCTCAAGCCCCTTGTAGTTTATGCCTTCCGTCAAGCAAAGCTGCTCCGCCCTCTGGCTCAGCACCAGGTCAGGCGAAACACGACCCGGCATGTTACCGAGGAAGACCACCTCGGATTTGGGTCCTTCCTTTCGTTCGATCCTGCGACCTTCGTAATAGGTTGACATGTGTTAATGTTCGGATCGGTACGCTATAGAAGTTGGTAAAAAGATCTGATGTTCCTTAGGCAGAGCTGATATCTGTGCAGCATCCAGAGGGATAACTAAGATGCGATTCGTAGTAATCATACGCGGTTTTTGTGAATGTCGAGTGACCGAGCGTTTCGTTTCTCTCGTGTGATAGAAGATAAGTCATAGCTCTATATCCAGGATGTCTGTATGGTGGACCATTGACCATTCTGTTTGGTACCTGCGGCTGGAGCTACCAGGAATGGGTTGGTGCGTTTTACCCTAACAACCGGGCGGCAAAACTCCCTTTTTACGGGCGGATTTTCAATTCCGTCGAAGTCGACTCTTCATTTTACAGGCCGCCTTCAAAATCCATGATAACCGGATGGGCAAAGGCGACAGGCCCTCATTTCAAATTCTCGCTAAAGTTCCCTAAATCAATAACGCACGACAAGCGGCTTGCAGGGGTCGAGGAAGAGACTCTTGACTTCATCAATCTAGTCGATCCACTTCACAGGGCAGGCAAACTCGGTTGCCTCCTGATCCAGCTTCCGCCGAGCATCACTTTCAAGGAAAGGGACCGACTCGAATCTCTCTTCAACCTGTTCCCGAGGCACATGCACTTTGCCGTAGAGTTCCGCAACGAGTCATGGGATACGCCGGAGGCGGCAGAACTGCTAAAGAAATACAACGTCGCAAACACGATAACGGACTCGCCGGTAGAGTTTCTTTCAAAAATAGTTGTGACGTCCACCACACATTCGTTTGTGCGATGGCACGGCCTCGGCAAGTCTGTGTGGTACAATTACCGATATTCAGAAGAAGAGCTACGTCCGTGGCTTGGCAGGCTGGAAGTCATCGAAAGGCAGGTCCCTGTGACTTATGCCTACTTTAACAACCACTACGGAGCCAACGCCCCTTCCAACCTCCTGCAGCTCCTCAGGATGAGGGGCGAGCTGACGGAATCGCAGGAGAAGGCTCTGGCAAGGTCCGAGCGCGTTCTTCGAAAGGAGCTTACTATTGCAAAAAAGCTGACTGACTTTCTGTAGGTGCTATTTCCGAATAAGCCTGAGGAACGCGGATTTCGCCTGGTGGACTCCGGGTATCGTAAAGTTTCTAGAGATCACAACAGGGCAATGAAGCTGGCGCAGGAGTGCAAGAAAATCGGGGTTGCTGAAGGTGGAGAATCCGCTCACCGAAGCGCCCATTACCAC
>JBOGQL010000054.1:0-3625 GCA_050748985.1 Nitrososphaera sp.
GTACAGACGAAGAGGGCTTTTTCAGGGAAAGCATCTTCGAATGGCCCGCACCAAGCAGGAACCTTCCGTTCGGCACGTATACAATCGAGGCTGTCTCAGGCGCGTCGCCGGAATCGCAGGTGCTCGAGCTCACGTTCGCCGAATCGCTTCAGCAAGCGGAGGGAGTGAGGATCCCCCGGATCCATATTCTGGATGTAAAGCTAGAGTCGCCTGACCAAATTACGGTAAAGGTACCCTTCCGCATCTTTGTCCAGGTGACCTATGACGGCGCCCTTGTGAACGTGGACGACGCGCAGGCAATATCAGAACTACTCGGCTCATCGCATGTCCACCTGGGCAGGGGCAACACTACCATCATCCTTGCGGACAAGTTCGTCAAGTTGCATGAAGGGCTGTACTATGCTGACGTGACGATCGGGACCGAGGGCACCTATGTTATCCACGCTATAGTCTTCAACAGAGGGCTCCTGTCACATGATTCCAAGGTTGTCTCTGCGAGCCTCAGCAGCATAAGCACGATCCAGGAATCAGTAGCAGAGCTCGACGAAGAACTCAACAAGACGAACCAGGAACTCCAGCGTGTCCAGGAAGGCCTCGATGAAACGAGAAGTGCCCTGAACGACACAAAGTCTGCGATAACGAGTTCGGTTGTCACAGCGGAGAAATCCATAGGAAGCCAGATAGGCACGATGCAGGAAGCATCGGGGCAGATAAACGCGCTCATCCTGCCCGTGCTTGCGCTTATTTCTGTGATTATTGCCCTTCAGATCTCGCTCTTTGCGAGGATCAGGGCTTCATACAAGTGACGGGCAAGTAAGTCACGCGTTTAGCTCCCCATTGGATTTTCATAAGTATGTTAGGGACTTAACAAACTGTAACTTTCAAAATAGGCGAACCACCTACTACTTAAACGGGAGGCACTTTTTGCAGAGCCACTGTGGAATAAAGGTCACTGATTCGAGTTTCTTAGTCGAGTGCGGATAACCCGCATGAGAAATGTTAGATATGACATCCAGTGCCTACTAATACCGCGCTGCAGACTTTCTACTTTCTAAAAACGCGCATTGTGATATTGGCAGCTATTATGGAAACGACTGACACTATTGTAGCAATTCCCCATTCACGCAAATCCAACGGATGAAGTTCAAATATATCACTCAGAGGCTCCACGTAAATCGCTACAAGTAGCAACCCCAGAGATAAGACTATTGCGCCCAGTAGCGGTTTGTTTACTGCCACTGATTTGTCAAAGATTCTTTTCAGAGTCGAAGAATAGTTCAAAACATGCCATGTCTGAGCAAGGCTCAAAGTGGAGAACGCCATGGTTTGAGCGACCGATTGCTCGTCTGAATCTGACAGTGTCCATACGAAGACGACCATCGCCGCCGCTGTCATGAACGATGACTGTATGCATATGTCAAACCACTCTTTTCGCGAAATCATTGGCTCTTTTTTTGTAGGCGGCCTAATGCGGATAGAATCCTTGTCTCCTCTCTCTGCTGCCAGTGCGAGCGCCGGGAATGTATTTATCGTAAGGTTCATCCACAAAAGCTGCAGAGGCAGCAGCGGGAATGGCAGTGCTATGACTATGGCCGCAATCATTGTCATGACCTCGCTTATGTTGCAGGAAAAGAGATACCTAACGAATTTCTTGATATTGGCGTAGATCAGTCTGCCGAGCTCTACCGCATGGGTAATAGTCGTGAAATTGTCATCGAGGAGCACAAGTTCAGCAGACTCCTTCGCCACATCTGTTCCCTTACTGCCCATTGCCACGCCGATGTCCGCTTGCTTTAGAGCAGGGGCATCGTTGACACCGTCTCCGGTCATTGCCACCACATGCCCCTTCCTCTGAAGTGCTTCAACTATCTTTAGTTTGTGCTCCGGAGTAGCCCTAGCAAAAACATCTATGCTGTCTATCTCATCTGCCAATTTTTCTACAGACATTTTATCGAGCTGGTTTCCGGCAACCACGTTGATGTCACGGCCGTCATCATGTCCGATTTGCAGTTCACCGGCTATTGCTTTTGCAGTGCTAGGATGGTCGCCTGTTATCAGAATTACTCTTGTTTTAGCTCCTTTTATGAACTCGATTGCGTCTTTAGCCTCCGGCCTTGGCGGGTCATATATCCCGGCAACTCCCAGCAACACAACATCTTTCGCTATTTCCTGATCGTAACTATAATCATCGTATTTCGTTTCCTCGCCCAACTCCTTGTACGCGATCATGAGCGCCCTGTACGCTCTGGCTGCGAGGGCTTGGGTTTGCTGGCGAATTTTTTCAGCTCTTGATGCATCTAGTTTCACAATATTTCCATTATCTCTTACTTTCGTGCATATCGGCAAAACAGATTCCGGAGCGCCTTTGATAAAGGCAAGTACCCTGCCGTCACGCGTCTTGTGCACAGTTGTCATTCTTCTTACCCGGGCGTCAAAGGGGTCTTCCCATAACCGTTCATAGTCATCCTCAAGCTTCGCCTTTTCGATTCCAAGCTTGCGTGCTGCAACAACCAAGGCGCCTTCGGTTGTATCGCCATGCAAAATCCACTGTTTACCGTCAAATGATAACTCGGCATTATTGCACAGCGCTCCCGCCCTGATAAACATCAAAAGATCATTTTCTTCTTTAGTTGGATCGATCACTAACTCTTTGGCATCCTGGTATGGCTTTCCTGTTGGGTCAAAGCCGTTGCCAGTCAGAGAAATGACGCTGTTGTCTCCCAAGACAACTTCGCGCAATGTTGGTTCGTTTTTAGTCAGCGTTCCTGTTTTGTCAGTACATATGACGTCTACAGAGCCAAGAGTTTCAGCAGCTGCCAGCCTCCTTACTAGAGCATTTTTCTTTGCCATCCTTTTGACGCCGATCGCAAGTGTTATAGTTGCGACCGCAGGCAATCCCTCTGGTACCGCCGCGATAGCCAGCACGATACCGCTTAGGATTATTCCTCCAAGGTCAAACCCTTGCAGGTACCCTATTGCAATGTACAGACCCGTTATGCCAAATACCGCAATAACGAGTATCCTTCCAAGCTGCTCTATCTTGTGCTCGAGAGGGGTCTTCCCGGCACTCACCCCTTGCAGGAGCTCGCCTATCTTTCCTATCTCGGTCTGTTTGCCAGTCGATACCACTATGCCCTTGGCCCTTCCCTGAAGGACCAGGGTGCCCATGAGGCACACGTTTATCCTCTCTGCAAGTTCGACTTGACTACCAAGAGTAGCATCACTATCTTTCCTTATCCCATGCGATTCGCCGGTCAACGGTGATTCGTCTATCACTAAGTCAAATGCCTCGACAAGTCGGCAATCGCCAGGAATCTTGTCGCCAGCTTCGAATTCAACAATATCTCCTGGTACAAGATCGTGAGCACTAATCTCTCTCTCGTGACCTTCTCTTAGGACTTTGGCCTTTGGTGCCCTCAGTGTTACCAGCGAGCTAATAGCTCGCTCTGCGCTCCTTTCCATAAAGAACCCAAAACCAACTGTCATGAACACCACAGAAAAAATTGCAACTGACTCGAGAACTCTGCCCAAAGAATACGATAGGACGGACGCTGTCAACAACAATATTATTGGCAAGTTCTTGAATTGCAGAAAAAGGATCTGTGCTGTAGAGCGTTGTTCTACG
>JBOGQL010000055.1:0-1615 GCA_050748985.1 Nitrososphaera sp.
GCGTTCGTCGTGGCGCTCGTCGTGGCGCTCTTGCTGCGCCCACTGCAACTCGGCGGCCTCGCGGTAATGGCGGCGTTTCTTACCACCATGTATTTTGTGTCGGGGCTCACGTTATCGCCGCTGACCGCTACCCGGAAGATCGTGATATTGAGCATTGCCGCTCCCGTGGTCGGGGCTCTCATTGATTTCGCGTTTAAGCCGACACGGTTTGGTGCGGCAGTCCTTGTGCTGTGCGCAGCCGCGGGGACATTGTGGGTGTTCTGGCCGGTGCTTGCGCAGAAACCGGCCGCGGAAGGCTGGCTCCTGGGTGCCAGCGCCGTCGTCGCCATCTCTTTTATGGTCGGATTTTCGCAGCGTTACCTTGCTGGGGATGGGGTGCGCGCAGGCGCGGCGGCACTCGGCTTGGGCCTCGGAACCGGCATTGCCGCGGTATTAGGCGCATCGGCATCGTACGGGCTCTACGGGATCGCACTGGCCGCGGGGGCGGGAGGGTTTTTGCTGCCGCAGATGATCACGGGGAAAAAGGGTTTTGCTGGCGCTACCTTCACTTTGCCGGCGATGCTCACTGCCGGGCTGGTGGCCGCCGGCGCCATGGTGCTCGCCAAGCTTCCCTGGTACGCGCTGCTGGTGCTTGCGCTGGTGCCGGTCGGGGCGCGCCTGCCGGCTCCGGAGAAGGCCCCGGTATGGCTGCAGGCGGTGCTGCTATCGCTTTACTGTTTCGTCATCGGGTCGGCCGCTTGCACGTTGGCCTGGAAATTCCCGGACGGAATGCCGGGATAGTTATCATGTCGCTTTAACCACGAAAGAATAGAGGAGACGCACCATGACGAAACTCGCAATCGGACTTGTCGCCATCACGTTGCCGCTCGCTGCCGCGGCTCAAGTGGAGTCGTACAACATCGATCCGTTCCACACCATTCCGTATTGGGAAACGGACCACCTGGGCTATGCGACCATGCGCGGCCATTTCAGCAAGACCACGGGAAATTTCACCATCGACCACGCAGCGAAGACCGGCACGCTCGAGATCATCATCCAGACCGCCAGCCTCAACACCGGCGACACCGACCGCGAAGCTCGGCCGCGCACGCGCGACGAGCACTTGCGCAGCCCGGATTTCTTCAATGTCGCCGAGTTTCCAACCATGACCTACCGGGCGACGAGCGTGAAATTCGCCGGCGATAACCCGGATGTGATCGAAGGCGAGCTGACGCTGCTCGGCGTCACCAGGCCCGTTTTGCTCAAGATCGAGCGCTGGCGCTGCGGACCGGATCCGCGGACGGCCGGGAAGCGCTATCAGTGCGGCGGCAATGCCACCGGCTCGTTCAAGCGCTCGGACTTCGGCATGAAATTCGGCCTTCCCACCGCGATCGGCGACGAGGTCAGGATGTGGATGAGTTTCTACGGCTTTAGGAAGTAATAACAACGCACTGAAAACGAAGGTATCCAAGCCGCGCCGGCCAAGGCAACTGAACCGCGTGTCGCGGCAACGCCCGCTGGAATCCAAACAGCGCCATAGCGAGATCTAGCGTGGCCGGGACGGCAGATTCGACTCCACATGACGGAATTGGAGCCCTGATTGACGGTTTGCGAGCCGACATCTAAAGTCCGCGAG
>JBOGQL010000056.1:0-2690 GCA_050748985.1 Nitrososphaera sp.
CTATTGTACCAGTCCAGAGGTCCGACAGCGCAAAGCCAAGCAGCAACCGGGTGCCGATAAGGGATGCGGACCACAAGACCAGGATGGCGATTTTTTGTTTTCCAAGGCCAAGGCTCAAAAGCTTTAGCTCCACCACCCTCTCTCACTGACCGCGCAGACTAATGAGAAAGTTTCTTTATAAGGATTTACTTTATTGAGGCGTTTTGTCAAATTTGTGATACTGGGGCACCTCCATAAGCTTTTGACAATAGATGTTGGTGGTCTGCCTGATGCGCTATCTCCGCGATTGGGATTTGCCGGCCACTAGTAATGTCCTTTCCTTACCCTCCAAGTGGCATAACTTTCCAGTCCCGGCACCCATGATGGACAGCCCAGTTTTATCAACGGAAGGGTCAGAGCTTCCGAGAATGCATGAAAATGGGCTCATCGAAAAGCTCCTTGCAGCAGGGGTTATCGAAAAGAAGATTCACGAGCTCAAGTTCACGGACGAATTCTGCAAGCACCTTGTCAGCTGCAACCGTGTCAACGGATTCAAGGGCGGAGGCACGCTCGAAGTCTGGCGGAAAATCATGGTCGAGTTCAACAGTACCCTGGACGGGTTATCAGACAAGGATATTGCGATCACCATCGTGCTCTTGGACTACTTTCTAGACAAACTAACGACTGAAAAGGTCTGAAGCCACGCTGATGATATTTTGTAACTTTGCCTGTGCACAATTAGCTCGTCTCTAGGACTCTTGGTCTTGCATGCCGCATTGCATTGCAGCATCAGATATCCAACCGAATGTGGTTAGTTAATTATCCTCAAACTTTCAAAGTGACCCACTTCTGTTTATAGCCGTAGATCGAAAGAACAGCACTGTCCGTCATGCACAAAAACGGCGTCTTGGAGGATTCCGGCCTGGAGAATGGGCGTTCTCAATCGGCCCAAACCAGAGTTCGTACCCTCCTCAAACCATTCGCAAGGCCGGAATACTCCGAGTTAAGCATCAAGAGTGGCGCGCTTAGAGAGCGCATCTACGGGACGGGATCGGATTCGCCAGAATTGTGCAAACACTATGTCCGTCGTCCACATCTTTGTCGGACATGCTCGGAGCTCTTCAAGAGCAGTGATGCGCTCAGGAACCACCGATTTCAGAAGCACTCGTACTAGAAAGATAGTCGTGGTGCCACGAGAGCAATCATTCAAACATCGCTATGAGTTTAACATATTGGTTCAAGTAGTACCTGCCCTTTTCTGAGATTTTGATTCCGCGGCCGTTATCGCCTACGGAAATCGCGGCGAGCTCGTTTTTCACCAGAAAGTCCGTGTACCTGGCTATGCCCCTGCTGTCCAGATGACTTTTAAGAGCCAAGATCGCAGGGCGGCATTCAATGTCTGCTGACAGCACTCTTAGCATGTCGGCGCATATGTCAAATGAATTCCTCTTTTCGGGGAACCTATCAGAAGGCAATTTCATAGGATCACGTCAGGATTGTGAGCCCATTTAACCACTATGCTAAGTTGTACCCTAACATTCCAACAGTTAATGTCTCTAGAACAAGATTCGTTTCCAAGCTTGCGTTCATGCTTTGCCGCTACTTTTCTTCTTCCACAGTGCCACCGCAGCAGCGATGGCAATGGCGATCGCGGCTCCGATCCCGACTGGAATAGCTATCGGCATGCCTTGACTCTCGTTGGCGGCAGAACCGTTTTCCCTCGACGCCAGAATCCAGGTGTCCTGAAATTCATGTCCGACAAAATTCTCTTCATCTATGAGCGTGTCGGTACCGCCGAAGATGAGCAGCGCTCGGCTTTCTGGTTCGTAAATTATTCCATTAAGCGCTCTTGCCGGTGGTGCATTGCTGGTCTCAATGCTGGTCCATAGATTTGCAGCAAAATCGTATGCCCAGACTTCTGAATAGGGTTCAGGCGCTCCCTCCTCACTTTCGGGCGAAATCGTGTCGCCGCCAAAGAAAATAGCACGGCCTGTTGAGTTGTCGTACACCATTCTTGTCCTTATCGGGGGAGGAGAGTCCGATGGCTCTTTCCTATCCCATGCGCCGCTCTGCGGTTCGAAAACCCATGTGTCGCTAAAGAACCCCCGGTCGGAAAATCCGCCAAACATGATAAAGACGTCATTCCGAATGTCATACACGAACCCCATTGCACCGCGGGGCGAGGGCACCTCGCCCGAAGTCGATAGTTCGCGCCAGGCATTTTCTTCAATATTATAGATCCACATGTCATTGAAATAGCCGCGCTCTGTGAATCCTCCAAAGAGTACTATTTCGTGTCTTGTAGAGTCGTAGGCCATTCCGTATGAAGCTCTTTCACTCGGGGCATCATCGGGCCTGAGTTCTGTCCAGGAGTTCGTTGGATAGCTGTAGCCCCACGTATCATTCGACACGATTGAATGGCCCTGTGCGAATCCGCCAAACAGGACCATTCGCTTGTTGACGGGATCATGGATCATTGCAGTGGCGGCTCTTGCAGATGGGGAATTTGGTGATGTCATGTTGATCCATGCTTTGTTCTTCAGATCGAGAGCCCAAGTATCTGCCAGATGGCTTCCGTTGCCGTATCCGCCAAAGACGATGACCACTTTGTTGACAGGATCGTATGCCATAGCGTGGGACCGCCGAGCCGGGGGAGTATTTTCAAGCTCCTCCTGTGACCACTCGATTGGAGCCGCATACGCAGCCAGAGC
>JBOGQL010000057.1:0-6359 GCA_050748985.1 Nitrososphaera sp.
ATCCGGAGGAATTGTGCTGCGAGATACGAGGGTGTCAAGGAATTTTGTCGAGTTTGATGCAAGCCTGCCTGATGAGGTCAGCCTGCGTAGGGTTCTGGAGAAACTTGAAGGGATCGCTCCATTAGCCAGCTACGAACACGTTGTGGAGCGTCGCATGAACAAAGAAGAAGCGATGAGGCGAGCCGTGCAGTACTTCAATGACGAAAAATACTGGGGAGCACACGAGATCCTTGAAGGCGTGTGGAAGTCGACGAGTGGAACCGAGAAGAACATCCTGAACGGAATCATTCTCGTTGCTGCGGCTTTTGTCCACGACGAAAAGGACGAACCGGAAATCTGCATTTCTATACTTCGCAGGGCTTTGAAAAAGCTGGACGGGGCTGCTGGAGTATATCGCGGTATTGACATTGACAAGCTGGCAGCTAGCGTGACGGGAATCGTTAGTTCCGGGAGAATAGAACGATTCGCAATCTAGACACTACCCCAGCCGTAAGAATGAAAGCCGTGGAAATGCATGTCAGAACCAAGAGGCCGCTTCCAAACATCATTAGTTCTGGCTGATGGGTTGGAGCCGCAATTGATATCGCAGTCAGGCTTGATATCCATGAACATGCGACTGGGATCCCAAGGCTGAGAGAGTTAAAGCCTCTCCTCAGTATCGCAGCCAAGGCGGCGGCAGGCGCAAGATATAGCATTCCGATCAGAAAGCTTGCTGCAATGCCCGTCGCAACTATCGCAAATTCGCTGCTGTCGCTCTTATGTGATAGCACGTCATAGACTCCGGTGCTCATGTCAAGTACCTCCAGCAGCGGATATACCGAAAACCTGACTGCATCCTGGAGCCACGGCGAACCGCGTTCGAATTCAGCGACTGAAGGGCTGAAAGAATAATACCATGCATTGAATAAGCTCATGAAGCTCCTGCCTGCAAAGGTTTGCATCGCTATCCCATCGCGGAACCCTCTCAGCTGCTGTACCTGAGGCGATAAATCGCTACCAAATGCTGCGGTTGCGATGAGGCAGCCGCTCGTTTGCGTTTGGTTCCCGCCAGAAGAAGAGGTGATCCCCGGCCCTGTCGCCTTAAACACGATTACATCGGAAGAGTATTGGTCCGAGTCCGCTACGAGCGAATATCTTGCCGCCTTTTGCGTCTGCAACCTTTCAGTGATGGCTATGCCGAACGCCGCTTCAGAGCCGGCAGGTATTTCAGAGCTGCCGCGAACAGCTTCGGCGAGTGCCTTTCCTATTGCAATTACTTTGTTGTTCTGGTCATACAACGTCGCGATGACGATCGCGTTTGTCGCGTCTTCCTGTCCTTCGTTCCGGGCGAGCACGTTTATGTAATAGGTTCCCAGCACATCCAGCCTCGATGTCGATGACAGTATCTTTAGCTGCTTCTCCTTGACCTCGGGAGCCGGCTGACCTGTGGCTGAAAGTTTGAAATCTGCCACACGATCTGCTGTTTGCTGGTTCAAGTACAGAACTTCAAATGGCGATGATTCACCTGGATTTATCATTCTCAATTCGGCCGTTCTTTGATACTCGTCGAGAAGATTCCCCGTTGCATCGTAGAATGATGCTTTGACCACAACCTCCCTCATAGTAGAATTGGATTCGTTTTTTACCTCGCCGAGCACGTGAATAATGTTGGTTTCATCAACGAACGAAGACTGATTATGAAATGAAAAAGGCTCTTCTGCGTACGCAGCATGATGCAGGCCGGAAAGGACTATTATCGCCAAAAAGATCAATGTCATAAGGGCTCGCAACAGCAAAGCTTGGAAATTCAAGGTTATTTAAACAGCGGCTGCGGCATCGCGCAAGTATTTGCACAGCTCCTTGGCTCATCCAACCTTCGTATTCGCGTTCATGAATCCCGTCGTGACGACAGGTTATCAAGGTAAAAACTCATCCACCTTGGGGATCGTATGTTCACCGGCTGACATGCGATAGTCTTTATTTCTTGTTGCCAAGAAAAATCGTCAGACCAAACAGGAACAGGAATTCCGACCTGACTGTTAATACGTCTGCCCAAGAGACCATCATATCCCATTCAGGCGCAGGTCGGAATTCTCTGTTTCTTTTTACCATCGTTATAGATATTAGGACGAGCTGCCGTACCTCACAGAAACATTGCCAGATATTTCGGTGATAGCGGGTCCGGCGTCACCAGACCTTGCGGCCAGAATTGCAAAGCATCTCGGCGCAGAGCTGGTCATCGCCGAGCTCAAGATATTCTCGGATGGGGAGAGCAGGCTGAGCATAGGCAATACAAAGAAGAATTGCATCGTCGTGCAGTCGACCTATCCGCCTGTCGACACGCACATTATGCAAGCTTTGATGCTGGCAAAGAAATGCGATGACGATGGTGCAAGCGATGTTTGCGTGGTCGTTCCCTATCTTGCGTACGCAAGGCAGGACCGGGCCTTCTTGGAAGGGGAAGCGATAAGCATCTCCCTGTTGGCCAAACTAGTGTCGGCTTCGGGCATTAAGAACTTGATCACTGTAGACATCCACAGCCAGCGTGCGATGTCCTACTTTGATTCTATTGGAATTCGAAACGTGTCGTCAATTCCTCTTTTGGCCGAGTACGCCAAAGGACTCGAGCTTCACAACCCAATAGCGGTCTCTCCTGACGCCGGCGGCGAGGAGAGGGTAAGGGAATTTGCAAATCATCTGGGATCTGATTTTATGGTGCTGAGAAAGTCGCGCAACAGGAGCACCGGCGAAGTGATGGTCGATGGAAAGCTAGATATCGAAGTTGCAGGAAGTGATGCGATTCTGGTGGACGACATGATAAGCAGCGGCGGCAGCGTGATCAGGGCCGCTGAGGTCTTGAAAAGGGGCGGTGCGGGCAAGGTCTACGCGATGTGTGCGCACGCGCTCATGACCGGAGACGCGGGCCAGAAAATCAAGGAAGCTGGTGTTACCGACATTATTGGTACAAACTCCATTCCAAACCAGTACGCCAGGGTCGACCTGAGCCCTGCTTTAGCTTCAGAAGTCAGCTCGCTATACAGCGCATGAACAGCATAAATTTGGCGGAAAATACTACCATGGCACCGAAATGGTAAACATGCAGATGGTGTTTCTAGGTACGTCGTCGGCAGCTCCTACTGCCGAGCGGGGCCTTACGTCTGTTGCTCTGTCCAGAGGGAGTGAGCTCTTGCTGTTTGATGCCGGCGAAGGCATGCAGCGCAACTTCATCAGGGCAGGGCTTGGCATGAACAAGAAGATGAAAGTATTCATCTCCCATATGCATTCTGACCATTGCGTAGGCCTGCTTGGCCTGCTGCAGACGATGGCTCTCCAGGGAAGAGAGAGGGTCCTAGACATCTACGGCGAGCCGAGAGTTAGGGAATTCCTGCAGGAGAACATGAGGATTGTGAAGTTCCACCTTACATTTGAGGTCGTCATTCACACAATTGAGAATGAAGGCGTTGTAGTCAGAGAAAGCGATTACGAGGTGCGCTGCTGCCACGCGAACCACTCGATACCGTCCTATGCATTCAGCCTTGAGGAGTCGGGTAGGCCGGGGATATTCGATGTCGAAGAAGCGAAGCGGCTGGGCATTCCGGAGGGCGAGCTCTATCGCAAGCTTCAGCATGGCGAGGACATCGTACATCAAGGCAACGTTATCAGATCTGGTCAAGTCGTCGGCCCTCCGCGCAAGGGAAGAAAAATAGGAATCTCGGGCGACACAAGGCCAACGGAAAGGCTTGCACAATTCTTCAAGAATTGTGACTTGCTGGTCTTTGAATCCACCTATAGTCATGATAAAGTACAAAAGGCAGTGGAAAACTGGCACTCGACCGCAACCGAAGCCGGTGCGCTGGCAAAGGAGGCTGGCGTCAAGAAGCTGATCCTGACGCATTTTAGCTCCAGGTACGACGAGACCTCCAACCTGGTACGCGAGGCTGCCCTGATCCATAGCAACGTTGAAGCGGCCGAGGACCTAAAGTCGATTGAAATACCATACCCGGAATAAAGTTTCGTCCTGCACTACGACTATACAACCGGCTCTAGGTTAATGTGATCTGTGCTGAACTCTATGGCATAAAGTGTCGACGCAGGCACAAGCGGCTGGAGGAAAAGTGTGTCATTTATCAGCAAGAGTCGAACATGGATGTCAGACACTTCGGAGAAGTACTCCAGCATTTCCTTTTGAGAGCCACTAAGCACCGCTATTGAGAGATCCCCGGCCCGTGCCCCTAGCATAAGCTCGGTCATCATGCTCATGAAACCCTTGCCTGCGTTTGATTGCTGAATAACATCCGTGCCCATTATATTCAAGAGGACCTTGGTGGGGTATTTCTTCTTCAAATTCGCTACAGCTGCGAGCGATGGTGAATGTGTCTGCGACTGCACTATCACGTTGTTTCGCATGCCGGTTACTTTTCTTGTCCACAGTATCTTGAAAAGATTCTTCTTTCCACGCGGCAGCGGCTCCACATAGTCCATGATAGCCCTAGGATCTATCCAGTCGAAGGGCTGGAAGAGGACCGGATGCCCGTTGGAGATGAAATTGATCGCCAACCCGCCTAGAAACGCCATTGCAACTGAAGTGCTTACGTGTGGGTCGAGCTCCAGCAGCACTATTCCCTTCTTCGGAAAACCTCCTCGAAGAGCATCATCCAGCATCTTGTAGCCGCTGCTGACGTGGCGGGATCCAAAGAGTTCTGCCTTACTCCTTGGCGATGCTGCGCGGAGCTTAGCGTGCCATTCCAGCAGGCTGTATGGCGCGAAACTACGGAACACTCCATTTTCGAGAGTAAAAATGTAAGAGGGTTTGTCTATGCGAACTCCGCGGAGTTTGCGCAAAAATATTTCCCTTACTCTAACGTTATCGTATAGGCTCTGCTTGAGCTCCAGTATTCCGTCTACCAGAAAATCGAGCGTCGTGTCATCCGGGTGTTCGCTGATGAAGATGAGCTTTGCTCCAGCCCTCTCCCTCCAGGTTTGAAGCACCCTTTCGTTGTTAAGCCTGGCCTCCCTGTCCATGAATGAGGCTATAGCGTCCCAGCTGTCGATGATGATAACTGGTGACTTGATATCCATGAGCTGGTTGGTTATCTTTTCAAATAGCGATTCCGGCTCGTCCAATCTGGCATCCTCAAATGTTGGAACCATTACGTGGTGTGAACCGTCGCCCTCAGCTCCTAACGACTTGGGGGACTGCTCGATGAACCTGTTAAGCCATGGATAGTACTGGAAGAGCTGCTTGGGTGATACCTGCGTAGAAATATAGAAGAAACTGTCCCTACTGCCAAGTGCACGCAGCACAGTCAGTGCAAGCGTGGTCTTGCCTGTTCCCGCATAGCCCTTTATGAGCAGTGAGTAGGTCTCACGCTGGATGAAGCGCACAAGCTCGTGTGGCATCGATATGGCACGACCATCTTCGGCCGGTTCCGAGCTCAGGTCACTCTCCACTGCCATGCATTATTCACCAGTAGACGGCAGCCGTTTGCTGAAAAGCCTATTCCTCCGAATTTCTGGTGATATTTCATGATATTCCCTATTAAATATTGAGCCTCTCTGTACTAGGATGTGTGACAGTAACAATATAGCACGCCGGCGCGTTCAGTGAACAGGCATTGGATTTCAAGGACGTCTGGCTCGAGGTCAGGCCATGCACGGACGGCGAAGGCATACACACCACCATTGACAGTGACAAGGCTCTTTTAGTTCCCGCGCTTTCTGAGGTACTTTCGGCGGCAGAAAGAACATCTGCCACCACAAAGGATCCGGGAGTGTGGGATTACTCGAGGAGGCTCGACGGGAGCGAAATCACCCAAGTTATGGATGCGGTCAAATTTGTCGTGGTCGTTGAAGACGCAAGATCGGTCTCCCGTTCCACGAACGTCAATTACGGCACTTCAAGTTACACCCTTACGCTTTTTGCGATGAAGTGAAAAAGCCAGCCAGGGAGCATACACCGACTAAATCCAAGGGACCCTGCAAGGTTCTATGCCCTAAAGTGTCGATCCGGTGATAGATGGCTGAGTACAAAATTCGAGAAATCGGAGTCCTAACCATCTGTTGTTATTACTATTCTCGAAGACGCATGAGCTTTTTATTGTGCCCAACTTCCTAGAGGTCAGTGTCACTTCCGCCGCTGGTGTTTCAGTACAACAAATATTGTAACTGTCGCGACAAATTCAGAAAGACTGGCAGAATAGATCTCCGACGCGAGAGTTTCTTTCCGCCTACTTTTTCCCTCCCGCTCGCGCTCCTGCTAATGGAGAATCTGGCTGCTCCTAAAGACATGCCCCTAAGCGAGGGCGCGAAGTCGTACTTTCACACAATATTCACTATGAAGGTGGAAGATCGCCGTACAAAGACCTACATCCCGCTAGTAC
>JBOGQL010000058.1:0-3063 GCA_050748985.1 Nitrososphaera sp.
CTACTGCCTAGAGTGACAGATCATATGATTAAAAAATAATGGTGTTGCGTACTAGAATAATGTAACAGGCGCGAAGAATCCACGATTAACGTATGAGGAGCGATCCCGCGCCAATTTCAGCGGTCGACAAATCAGTTCGACTATTGCCTAATGCCACGCACACCGAGAATCCAGGGGAACCTTCAGCCACCGCGCCGAATCATCGCTGACATTTTCGCACTCCGCTCTACCAATCCATCGAATTCAAGTCGCTTGAAGCCATACTTGTCATACCCATCCTGCGTGTCCCGAGAATAGAACTATTTTTATCGTACATTCCTCTGTCCTAGTGCCAAGGTGAAGAAGCGAAGCAGCCTCGACATTATCTGCACCATCCTGGAGGCTTCGAACGGGGGTATTGGAAAGACGAGGTTGCAGGAGAGAGCCAACCTTACAAGTTCGCAATTCAAGAAGTATATTGATCTATTAATCGCAAAAAAGCTTGTAGATGCAAGCAGGGTCGCAGGTCATCCTTCGTATACGACGACCGAGCTGGGGATGAAGTACGTGGATCTTTACGGGGCCATAAAGACGAACCTCTATCTTAATGTATGAGAGTACTGGGGATTATTTGTTCCCTATCAATCCAACTGCTTGATTAAAATGACCCCCTAGGCGCCTGCACTGTCAATGGTGTCATCTGGCACAATACAGACAACCTTTGGCGACATCGTCGTCGAATTTTTTCCCGATGCCGCGCCAAAGACCGTAGAAAATTTCAAGAGACTTGCCAACGCTGGGTTTTACGACGGGCTTAGCTTCCACAGGATCGTGCCCGGCTTTGTTATACAAGGAGGCGACCCCAACACGAAAAGCGAGGCAAATAGAAGCAGGTGGGGAACCGGCGGACCCGGGTGGACCGTCAAAGCAGAAATCAATAAGAATAAGCACACAAGGGGTGCTCTCTCAATGGCACGGTCACAGGATCCCAATAGCGCAGGCTCACAATTCTTCATAGTGCTGAAGGACTCCAATTTCCTGGACGGTCAATACACAGTGTTTGGGAGGGTTACTTCGGGCATGGACGCTGTAGACAAGATAGCTGCCCTCAAAACTGATCACGCGGACGCGCCGGTAAGCTCCGACCAGGCAAGGATGACCAAAGTCACGGTCAGTGACTAATTGCTTATTCCTTTCATTACAGCCCTGACCATCGCGACCCATGCCTTCCTATTGTTTGCCTCGCCAGTGCCCAGCATCTTGCTAGCCGTAAGACCGTCGTACAGTGCAACAAAAGCGGAAGCCAGGCCATTTAGGTCAACATCACGTCTGATGAAGCCGTTTTCTACCTGCTTATTCAGATACTCTACGACGGTGTCGTAAACTTTCAGCCTGTGTTCGTACATTCCCCTTCTCAGCTTTGGATTGCGAGTAGACTCGACGACCATTTCCAGCATGACTTTGTCGTTGCCCTGCTCAAGCTCCTGAAACTCTTCGAAAAAGCGTTCGGCGTCGATGAACAGGTCTTCTCTCTTTGCAAAGACGGCCGCATTCTGCCGTTCCTTTATCACCCTCAGGTAGTAGTCGCAGATCGCCAAGAATAATTCTTCCTTGCTGCTGAAATACAGGTAGATTGTGCCCTTGCTGAGACCCAGCCTCTTTGCGATGTCTTCCATTTTCGTCCGGTGAAATCCCGTCTGGGCGAAGCTCGCGATCGCGGCCTGGATTATTTTTTCACTTATTTCAGACTTGTACAGGCCTGTTACTTTGGGCACTAGCTCAGCACCGCCAGCCTAACATCATATAGTCCTGCCTCAGGCGCTCCTGAAGTCACAAGAGACGATCTCGCATCCTTCTTAAGCAAACATTTTCTATTTTGACGAAAGGCCCTAATAAAGATAACTGACCCGTTGGTCATTTTTCTTGAAATGTATTCCTATTCACCGACCACGACGTCAGCATGATGTTCCCTGTGATGTCTGTCTGCCTCTTCCTTCGTCAGGAATTCCTTTGCGCAGTCTTTGCACCGGAAAGTTCCGGATTCGTATTCGGACATTCGTCGCTCGACAAATAGAAATCCGCGAGGTTGCTAATAAACAGAACAGATGCTTTTAATAATCAATATCCGGTATCCACCATTTGAGGTAAGCCCGTGACTACAGACTATGAATTCCTTCACCTGTTCTGCTCAGACGTTCTTGCCACGGATAGGTCGGTTCGGTGGGCCGGCATAGTCAACAAGAATGGTGTCATCATCTCGCAGCGTACAAGGGAAGGCCTGAAGCTGATCCTGACAGAAGAAGAGAACGAGGAGTACGCCGCGACCGCTATCGCTAGGCAGAAGACAAGGGGCAGGTTCGAATCCAAAATAGGCAAGATGTACTATGCTCTTGGCAGGTATGAGAAATTGCACCGAGCTACGATACCCATCAGGGAGGACTACTATCTGCTCGTT
Organism: Nitrososphaera sp.; assembly: GCA_050748985.1. Lineage (GTDB taxonomy): Archaea > Thermoproteota > Nitrososphaeria > Nitrososphaerales > Nitrososphaeraceae > Nitrososphaera. The sequence goes on from JBOGQL010000058.1 coordinate 2,435, forward strand.
ACAATTGATGTAGAAGAGAAGGAATTCGACGCGCTCATAATGGACAAGATCCTTCCTCTAATAGCGGAGCAAAGGAATCGATTCGTATCGGCGAACGATTCGACGTAGTCTGGCTAAATTTCTTGGAACCAATTTGGACATGATCTGGAAAAACCAATTTTAAATCCAGCGCCGTTACTCCTGCCATGAAGAAGAGCATAATAATTGCCATCATCGTGGCAGCAGTTGTAATACCGGCTGGGGTATACGGAGCGTCACCTCTTTTCATCAATACGACTATCGACGAGCCAGCGCCCCTAGGAACCATGGACGATAAGACGGATAGTGGATCGGATATCGGTGAGGAGCCGATGTCGGATGACACCAAGCTTTCGGGCAACTTTATCGGTGTTGGTGATGGCATACACAATGCAGAAGGTCTGGCAACAGTGATCCCGCTTGACGGGAGGAGCGTGCTGCGGCTCGAAGACTTTGGCTCGACGAACGGGCCGGATCTGTACGTATACCTATCAACCGACAAACAGGCGTCAGAGTTTGTAGACCTCGGCAGGCTCAAGGCGAACAACGGCAACCAGAACTACGAAATTCCCGATGGGACCGACCTATCGAAATACGACACTGTGCTTATC
>JBOGQL010000059.1:0-3957 GCA_050748985.1 Nitrososphaera sp.
CCGCAGCAATACGCGCAGGTTGTAGCCGCCCCCGACGTTCGAAGGCAGGGCGCCGTCAGAGATCGCAAATACCAGAGTTCTGACATGGTCAGCAACGGTGTAAATGGCTTCGTAGGGAGCGACGAGCCCGGCAAGTTTTTCGCTGTCAACATGCATCTCCTTGGCAACCAGTGACCGTAGCTCGCGCATAGATCCGTTATGACCGAGCTTTGATGACACAGATTCAAAGTACTTTGAAAGAAGTTCATTATTCTCTTCCGTGCCAGTCGCTTCGATCATTTTGTCTACGACAGGTCCGAAGCTGCAGTCGTAACTTGTCGGGGTTCCCTTCGTTATCCAGGAGAATCGCTCAAGGCCGGCGCCCATGTCTATTATCCTATTTGGCAGCACGCGATAGTCATTCTCGTCGCCTTCAAATTCTGTAAAGACGGCATTGCCGAGCTCGAGCCCGCGCACAAAATACTCTAGCGAATATCCGAACGCGCCGGCGCCGATCCACACGTCCTCCACAAACGTGATCTCCTCTGGTCTGATCCCGAGGCCCTCTGTGATCATGCCGTAATCGAGCTCGATGCATCTATCTTTCCAGTAGCCACCTTCGGCATCGGCGTTGCAGGTCTGCCCAATCATGCAAAAGCCAGTGTAATGCCTGCCGCTAAGCCCGACGTTTTCGATGTCGTTAAACCGCAAACACATCTGCGGCACAACAAGAGGGTTCGCTGGCAATTCGAAAACCAGTTTGCTGCCAACGACACGCTGGAAATCCACGATAGATGCGATGGTGAAATAAAGATCCTCTCTCCATCGGCAGACGACAGGATACCGCCCCACTATGCTGTGCCCGTTCGCTTCAAAGAATTTTTCCGTCTCCTTCCACGCGCCGATGTAATCTAGCCGTTTGGACGTCGGCGGCTGACCGATGAAACTGTAGTTTTCGTGATCGGGGCAATTCCTCCTGCTCTGATCAAGAGTCCAGAAGAATTTTTCGCACATGGCGCACTTGCGACGCGCAAAGCCCATCCTGTCAAATAGCTGCACCTTGTAGTACCGGTCAGGGTTGGATGAAAAGAGAGTCGCAAGTTCCTTTTTGCCCAATGGCCGCTATCTTGTGTTACCGTAATTATGTACCGTATTAATGCTTTCGTCGATCAAAAAATGAGAGGAGGTTATGATTTTGCCAGCGCATTCTCGATGAACTTTAGGTACGTTTCCTTCGGAGCTGCGCCTATGGTTCTTGCCAGCTCTTTGCCTCCTTTAAACAGGATAAGCGACGGGATCGACTGGACTCCGTACTTCATCGCGACTTCCTGATTCTCGTCTACATTCAACTTGGCAACCTTGATCTTGCCGTACATGATCCGCGCGATCTGTTCAACCGCTGGACCCACCATCCTGCACGGCCCGCACCATTCCGCCCAAAAGTCTACGAAAACAGGGACATCGGATCTGAGCACTTCGGCTTCCCACGATCTTGCGTTTACGTGGGCAATAGAGTTACTGGATGACTTTTCCATTGCTAGCGATAATTGAATAATGGTATTTTAATCCTATTGGAAGGTTAGCTGAACCTTGTGCCAAGAGTTAGGAACTCGGCTATCAGTTTAATGACAAACCCGATGCCCCCGACCGCCAACATTCCGAGCAGGACCAAGCGCAAGTGTTGGGAATAGTCCTCTCTGCTGGTTTTCTTTGCCAGCCTGAGTGTCTGGATCATGTCAGAAATCTTGCGCTCGACTATGGCCAATTAAGGATTGAAGTGTTGCAGAGGCTATATAAAATATCTGATGGTTTCTACCTGGATATAGTCGCCTGGACCGTGTATGCCGGTTCCTTCTCTGTCCTCTGCATCTCGACAAAAGTTTCGGTGTTCTGAATCCCTTCTATCTTGCCGATACGCTCTATGACTACGTTGTGCAGCTCTTCAAGCGTGTGCGCGCTGACGCTCACTATCATGTCGAACCTGCCTGTTACTTCTGAAAGAGATCTGACCTCCGGGATCTTCATCAGCTCGCCGTGTATGGGCTCCTTTAGTTTAGGATCGCGATTGATGCCGACAGTCGCCTTGACATTGATCCCCAGCATGCTTTCATTGACGATGACCGTGAATTTCTTAACGAGGCTGCGTTTCGTAAGGCGTTTTATTCTGCTGTAAAGTACAGAAGCATTAACGTTGAGCCTCTTGCTCAGCCTTGGCACCGAGACGCTCGCGTCCCTTGTCAATTCCGACAGGATCCTCATGTCAAGCTCATCGAACTTGTGCATACCCCCTAACTTTGTGAGCCATTGTTAATAAACGTAATTCTGGCTGATAAAGTTCCGAAAAAACAATTCCTTGCTTGAGCGAGGTGCAAATCGTGAAAAACTTATGACATTGCCAGGCATAACGCGCGTGTCCAGCCTGCACATGGTGCTGACATGCGTCTCGCTGGGATGGTTGTAGGTTGGGAGGACTCTCAAAGGTTTATGTAACATAGGACTGCCCCTTCTGCTAGGTAGTCATGGTTTGCAGCGCCTGCGGGCATGAGTATGTGGATCACAAGGCCGTTACGCAGTCGATGCACTATTGCAATCTATGCCAAAAGCTGGAGAGCTATGTCACCTTTTCAGAAAAGGAGAAAACACAAGCGCCGCCTGCAAGCCCGGGCGAGACGCTAAGCAGATACTTCAAGAACGCTTGAAGTTCGAGATAACGTTATATAATTTGCAGATGGGACTTTTATCTTGAAGCATCAGGATGTTCGGCAAGCAGGAAATCAAGCCAGGCAGCTATGTTTTCGTGGTCCAAAAGGACGGGGACTACAACAGAATAATTATCGGCCGCATTCAGTCTGCGGCGGGGGGCAAGGTCCACGTTCTGGGCACGTTTATTCGCCCGACGGGTCTTATCGAACGGGTCAAGGGAGGCAAGGCAGGCGAAAGGATGGTTCAGACGCTTGGTAGCCCAGACCCGAACAATTGCATCTTTATGCTCATCGACAGAGTAGAAACTGGCAGGTTCAGCGAAGAGGTCGACCAGTCGAGTTCTAAAGTGATATGGATAAACGAGAACAGGTACCTTGTGCTTGACGGATGGATAAAGGAAAACCTTCCTGACATTTTTGCATCCGCGCTTTCAGCCGCGGACGAGGAGGAAAGGGCTCAGGCCCGGGCGGTGCTGCTTGAAAAGTTGAACTCACTTTACGAGCGCGACCTCAAGGAGCACGTGTACGCGGTTGCAAGAAGCGCCAAGCTCCTGTAGAACGGAAAATACATAAGGTTGAACGACTCCCGATCCTATGTGTCGTTTTTCGGCCCGTCCGGCGGACCCAGCTTTGACAAGAAAAAGTACGAGCACCTGACGCTCAGCATTAGGCAGACTGTGCTTGAGAAAGCGCACAACAGGTGCCACAAATGCAGCGTAAAATTCAGCCCGAGCGTCCAGCCTCAGTTTGAGCACATAAACGGATCATTGAAAGACAACCGCCCGGCGAACCTTAGGGCGTTATGCCCGGATTGTTTCAAACCGGTCGAAAAGAAAGAGCAGCCGAAGAAGGGAATGATGAACAACATTGGCAAGGTCTTCAGGAAACTCCCACTGGATCTGAGCAAGTGATCTTGCTCTCCGGAAGAATAGTCTAAATATTGACGCCACCCATCAAGTTGTTATTGGGCGTCATTGTCATGCAACTTGTCTGTGACACTTGTGGGAAGGTCGTCCTGGAAAAGGCCGGCGACCAGTACCTGCACCAGGAAAGGTTTCCCGTTACAAGCGACGAAGCCCAAATGATGGACAAGGAACACAGGGGTCACGAATGCCACATTGAAGCCGTAGAGAAGGAAAAGTAGTCTAAAGTTTCAGCCCGAACGAATCGGCGATTTCCGCGAACTGCTCGTACTTGTGCAAGTAATCTCTCCCGCGTGAGGTTATCACGTAGATTCTCTGGCCTTCCTGGAGCTGCTCGTCAATGAGGCCCGCCT
>JBOGQL010000060.1:0-2915 GCA_050748985.1 Nitrososphaera sp.
CATCATCTGAAATATCATGTAGGTTCCGTGCGGTATGGTGTATCCGGTTATGCCTCCATACGCATTGGAAGGCACGTCATGTAAAACGTTGTTCAGGCCGGCCCAGTCCAAAGTTCCAATGAATCCGTATCCTCCTGCATCCGGACCGAATGCAAGACTATAGCCCCATAGCACGTACTGTATTGCAACGAGTCCTGTTGTGATGAACACCATGTGGAGTGTGTTGACTGAATGCTTCGATCTCGCCAGACCACCATAGAATATCGCCAGTCCTGCAGGAGTCATCATTAGCACCAGCGCGGAGGATGTTAGCATCCATGCATTGTCTCCAGAGTCAATCGGACAGGGGATCAATTCTCCAGTTTCTGGATCTATGTCTAGGTTCCCATCTTCGTCTTCATCTAAGAAGCAGTGGTATTTCACAGCTGGGTCGTCTGGAGTGTATGCAAACGCCGTGCCCGAGAAATTAACGGTCACCAGCGCCGCTATCACGGCAGCCATACCCAACATAATGATTTTTTTGCCAAGAAGAGTTTTCACTTTACCGTCTGCCATGAAGGTGAAGGCAGAGAGGTTTGAATAAAAGCATTTAGCTTGAATTTCAAGAAACTAGCTGTATTTTGGCATAGCACTCACCCGAGAATAAAATCATAATACTATAATCATATGCAATTAGCAAAGAATGTGCTTTTTATGATGATATAATTTATTCAGGAATCTCAAGCCGTGCGCCCTTGATTGACATAAATATACCGAATAGTTAGTTCAGACAGCAAAGTGGTTGGAAAGATAGACTTCCTGATAAACGACTGGAAGGCCTCTGTCGTCAAGGAAATCACTTCGGCCGACAATGTCGATAAGCTGGCTGACTACGCGCTGCACCTATCCCGGATTCTCGCCTATCCTAGCCTTGACGTCGGAATGTGCCTTGCAGAGATTAACTCTATGGGGCAGGCTATTGTCGAAAATATCAGGAGGAGTTCCGGGACGCATGGGCGACCCACACAGATCATAGAAAAAATAAACGATCACCTCTACAATGTCCAGAAATTCAGACCCAATACCAATGACTACTACAACCCGCTAAACAGCTACCTCAATGTCGTGCTCGAACGCAAGATGGGCATTCCCATCACATTCTGTATTCTATATTTGAGTATCGCTAGAATTGTGGGGTTAAAGATGCAGCCTGTTAGCTTCCCGGGCCACTTCCTGGTAAAGCACGTCCTCGAGGACAACAGCGGTGAGATAATAGTGGATCCGTTCAACAGCGGTCGAATCATGGACGACTACTCACTGAAGTCTCTTCTTGATCAGGCATATCCCCGGCAAAATATCCCGCTCACCCACGCCCTTGTAGAGAAATCTACATCAGCACAAGTTGTGACAAGGATGCTGAACAATCTAAAAGGTAGCTACTACGAGGCACAAGACATGGAAAAATACCGAGTCGCAAATGAAATGGTCTTGGCGATTGACCCGTACAACCCCGATGCGATACGCGACAGAGGTGTGATTTTGCTAAAAGAGGGAGATTCCCAGGAGGCCCTCAAAGTTCTGAACATGTATCTTGAGATCAACCCGGAAGCTGACGACGCTGACGAAATTCTGGATATTATCCGTCAGATTAGGTCTGGAAATGGGTGATGCGTGTAACAGGGGCAACTGCTGATAGGTACCTTCATGCAGGTGTGATCATCCTCGTCTTGAGCGGTGCTGCAGCTATCTACCTGAATTTCCAAGGTGTCGCCTGTCTCACGGCATTAAATGAAGAGAATGAACCGATTTCACAGCAATCTCTGGAAGAGTTGGAACGAAATTGCTTCGTCATCACCAATTCGTACGTATATTCTCTTTTCGCCGTGGTCGCAGGTTCGGTTCTTCTCGTTATCTGGTTTGCGAAGAAAAGAAAAAGAAGCCACGGGTTGTAGAATATTGTGGAGAGGTGAATAGCGTTCTGCATGGCATCACTGAAGCCGTCTGAGGATTCCCTTGAAAAAATCGCACTCGAGGTGCAGGGCTGTCCGCTCTGCAAGCTTGCGAAGACCAGAAAGAACGCGGTCCACGGTGAGGGCCAGGTCTCTGCCAGGATAATGTTTATTGGCGAGGCTCCGGGAAGGAGCGAAGACGAATTGGGGAGACCGTTCGTTGGCACGGCAGGCAGAATACTGGACGATCTATTGAAAAAGGCTGGCATTGAAAGGTCGCAGGTTTTCATTACAAATATGGTCAAATGCAGGCCTCCAGGCAACAGGGTTCCCGAAGAAGACGAAGTAACAGCGTGCAGGCCATATCTGGATAGACAGATAGCACTAGTTAGACCAAAAGTCATCTGCGTACTTGGCAGGACTGCGTATTCTTCTCTCCTTGGTGGCAGCTCGATAACGGCCAATCGGGGCAAGATCGTAGAAAGATCAGGGCAAAAGTATTTCCTAACGATTCACCCAGCTGCGGCCATCTACAACAAGAGCTTGCTCTCCGTACTCGAAGGGGATCTGAAAAAATTGGCAAGCGAAGTCAGGGCGATGGAAAATGAAGGCGAAAGCCCGCAGGAGGGTTTCATGTGACTGACTGCCCATCTGCTTCCTTCTACGCAAGGCCCACTGCAATCGTAGCCAGAGCGCTTCTAGGCAAGAAGCTGGTGCGGATGGTGAAAAGAAGGGGCCGACTCGTAAGATTGGCGGGAAAAATAGTCGAAACGGAAGCTTACGGCTCTGACGATGATCCTGCAAGCCATGCATGGGCGGGACAAACGCGAAGAAACTCGGTCATGTTCGGAGACGCGGGCAGAGCGTACGTGTACTTTACGTATGGAAATCATTTCTGCATAAACGTGTCAGCCAAACCGAAAACAGAAGCTGCAGGCGCCGTACTAATCCGGGCCATCGAGCCGATTGAAGGGATCGAGATCATGA
>JBOGQL010000061.1:0-3237 GCA_050748985.1 Nitrososphaera sp.
CCCCTGGGCTGAGCAGGCCGTCGTAGCGGCGGCCTTTGATGATCCATGTCGGGTATACCCGAATACCCATCTCTTGGCACCGGGCGGCCTGGGGGCCCGAGCGTCCATAGGGACTGCACTCGATGTAGGGCAGGCGATGGGCCGATGCGCCGAAGATCCGTTTCTGGTCCTCGCAGTGCGGGCACCACACTGCCCCAAAGAACTGTGCGCCGGATTCCGCCAGGTGGATGGCCAGGGCCTGGAGCTTGGGATCCTCCGCTTCGGCGGCCTTGCCCCAGGTCCCGGCGTAATACAGATGCAAGGCGAGCACGAGGAGGAGGCTCGGCACCGCCGTCTTGGTGAGCCAGGTCCCCCAGGCGAATTTCGGGAGGCCGGTGGGCCGTTGATAGACGACGAGTCCGAGGATGGCGATCATGAGCGCGGCCGAAGTCAGACAGTAGGGACAGGTCGCCTCGAGTGCCGTAATCGACACGGTCGTGAGGTAGACGCTGAAAAGCGCCCCGAAAAGCGAGACGATCCACGCGAGCTTCCAGCGGAGATCGCGGCGTTTCATCCAGGCAATCCCGGCCAGGCCGAGATACGAGAGCAGGCCCCAGAACGATGTTGGCTGGCCGAACAGCGTCGCCCAGCGGCTCGCGAGGACGACATCGCAGCCACTGCCCGCCGGGCATCCGGCCACGCTTTGTCCACCCCATGCGGTGATCGTGAGGTACCCGGTGAGCATGACGCCGATGAGGGCGAGGGCGAGCAGCGGCCAGTTCGGGCCGCCTCTTTCGGAAGCCTGTCGGGAATTCTGTATGCCGCCGGCCTTTTTCTTTTTGGCCGCTCCCATAAAGACCCGCTTCGACCCTCACTCGTTTCGTTGAAAACCCTGCGTGATATCATACCCGGGACCCTGCGGCCGATCAAGGATCACTGCAGCGCAGTCCGAGGGAACAGAGGGTGTTCGACCGAGCGGGAAGGTGTGTGTATGGATCATGGTAACCGAATCCGTCACGTGATGGCGCTTGTCGTGCTGGCAAGCGCGCTGTCGATCGGCCCGGGTACGCTTCCGGTCGAGGCTGCCGAGGAGTCGTTGCGGATTCCAGACTACACCGGGTGGCGCCTCGAGGAGGAAGCGACGACGTACCGGCCGGGGACCGATTTACAGTTTTACGCCCTGGAGCTCCGGAGCTACGCGAATCCTCGGGACCCCTCAGAGAAGGTGGTTGAGCTGCGGCGCCACGACGCCCTCTACATCCTCTATCACTACACCTTCACGCGGGAGGGACCGCGCTGGGAGATCTATATGGATGCAGGCTTTGTCGATGCCCCCTGTGGCTTCCTTGACCCGCCGGGGAAGGCCACCGGGCGCTACGTCCGGATCGACCTCGCCTGTCTCCAGGATACTGAACGGATCGACAAGCGGGCACAGTGATCTGGCTTTCGGGCGCTCGCGGCCGGCTGTCGCCTACAACCTGCTCAACCTTCCCTGCAGGATCGCCTCGACGAGGGCGTTCCACTCCACCCTGGCCAGGGTGACCTGATTGCCGGGCTCGCCGATCTGGACCGTCTCGTCATAGACCGCGACGGCCGGACAGGCGTCGCAGGCGGGGCAGAGGCTCACGATCTGTTTGGCTTCCACTTTTGTCACCTCCTTTTCCGCGAGGAGCTGATCGGATTGCCCGTAGATCCTCGACAGGCACCGATCCGATGCAGCGGCAGATCTCGTTTGGGTCGAGGTGAGAGAGTCTCCCCTCGGCCGACCAACGCCGTTGGTACCGCGTGAGCCGCCCTTTCAGCTCCCGGAGCATCCGGATCTGCTGTTCCAATGCTCGCAGCTTCTCTCCCGTCCACCGGATGACGGCGTCGCAGGGGGCCTTTCGGGACCGGGCCAGATCGAAAACCTGCCGGATCTCGGCGAGCGTGAAGCCGAGGCTCTGGGCTTTCCGGATAAAGAGGACCCGCTTGAGGTCGGTCTCCCCGTAGAGGCGATAGTTCGTATGCGTCCGCCGGGGTGGAGGAAGCAGCCCCCGGGTCTCCCAGTAGCGGAGGGTCTTCGATGAGACCCCCGCCTCCCGAGCCAACAGCCGGATGCCTAGGATCTGCTCACCCATTTTTGCCTCCCGATCGTCAGGGTAAACCCTCCCCTCGGGGAAAGGATCAAGAGGTTTTTGCCTTCACTACCAGGACGGTCACGCTGGTCACCCAGCCGGGCAGCAGGGCTGCCACCCCGATGAGCCAGTAGGTCACGGGGCGACGATCGCGCCCTGAGTGGCGGAGGTGCCTGACCACCGCATCCGTGACGATGATCCCGAGGAGGGGGAGCGCCGAGGAGAAGATAAAGAGGGGCTTGTTGGGCGGTGCGGGGAGCTCGATGCCCCCGAGGAAGGCGATCAGCCAGGCGGGAACGAGAGCCGCCATCCCGAGGACCCAGTACCGCTCCGGGCTATAGGGGGGCTGTCGGCTGCTCAGGCGGGCCAACAAGGCGGCCGTTCCGCATATGCCGGCGGCCCCAGTCATGAGAGACCAGGTGATCACGGGTTCTCCGGCAGGCTGCCCAACTTGGACGTCGAGCCCGATGAGGAGGGGAACCGATCGAGCGGGTAGAACTCGTAGCGGACCCGGATCTCCCTGATCGACTCCGGGATCTCGGGGTTGACCCGAAAGACCACCAGCAGCTCCTGTCCCTCCGCCGGGTTCAGGGTCTGCTGAAGGAAGCAAAAGGCGGTGACGATCTCGAGATATCCCGTCTCCTCCGGCGGGTCCATGATGTGGCGGGCCTTTCCGGTGATCCGCCGGTCGGCAAGGTTCTTCACCCGGTAGAACACTTGGAGCGTCTCCCCGGGTTTGGCGCGCACCACGAGCTGGACCGGGGTAAACTCCCAAGGCAGCCCCGCCTTGGTGATCCCCTCGAAACGGACGATAAGCGCCCCGGCCCAGTTGAGAAAGACACGCCAGGATCCGTCCTCTCGGATCAACTCCCATTGCTCGTGCTCCCCCACGATAACCGGCAAGCGACCGTTCCGTGCCATCTGCGGGAGCTGATCCAGTCTTGCCGTGCGCTCGGCAGGGGAGAGGGCGGCGAGCCGCTCCTCGTCGAATCCCAGAAACAGGTCCTGGATGGCGGGATCGTTCGCGTTGGGCAGGACCACGGTGGAGGTGACCGTGGCCCGGTCCGCCTCGATCACGGCCTTCAGCCCCTCAAAGCGGATGAGCGAGGCCAGGGCGCGGGCCAGCTCGAGAGGGGCTCCAGAG